>NZ_MUXB01000121.1:0-206243 GCF_001994935.1 Herbaspirillum sp. VT-16-41 | reverse complement strand
TAGTCGTAAAACTGGTCATAAGACTATCCTCTATTTTAAGAGAGTCTTCGTGTCCTGAGATTCAAGGGGCTATTCCACAAATCGACACCGTTCCAATTTAAATTCCTACGCATCTAGAGTCTGTTCGATAACGAACAGAAATCCTTAAGGCTAGAGACCAGAATCAATGTTCATATTTCAAAAGGAGATCTTATGAAATCCGATGCGCAAATTCAGGAGGCCGTATACGAAGAACTGAAGTGGGATCCCTCTGTTATCGCAACCGATATAGGAGTCGAGGTTTCAACTGGCATCGTGACTCTTTTCGGTCATGTTGGGAGCCACTCTGAAAAGGTAGCAGCAGAGCGCGCTGCACAGCGGGTTATAGGTGTTAAGGGTGTCGCCATTGCAATAGCCGTAAAGCTACCTCTTTCCAGTCACCGTGAAGACGCCGATATTGCACGTACGGCGTCTAATGTGCTTTCGTGGTCTACTTATGTGCCCTATGACAACCTTCAGGTATTGGTTGAGCACGGTTGGATTACTTTAACTGGAGAGGTTAGATGGGATTTTGAGCGGCGCGGAGCAGTTTCTGCAGTACGGGATCTTATGGGAGTTGTAGGCGTCATTAGTCACATTCGAATCAGGGAAGCGGTATCGGTAGCATCCCTCAAGCATGAAATAGAAGCCACTCTAAAACGACGTGCTCATGATGAAGCAAAAGCTATTTCTGTCGATGTTAGTGGATCGGAGGTAGTGTTAACAGGGTCTGTACATAATTTGGCGGAACGAGACCTGGTCACTAATGCAGTTTGGGGAACGCCTGGAGTATGCAATGTTATCGATCGGCTTTCTGTAACTTAAAAATCTATGGTCAGATATCGATCCCCAAGAATCGAGATCAAGAAGAATTTTTTGGATTAGTTGCACGCGAGAGAGTTCTCTTGTGAAAATCTTTTACTCCGCACTTACAACTACCTAGTCATTAATAGGCTATCTAGTTGTTATCAATTTTCACTACCCCCGAGTCCTGAGCGAAGGGTATTTTCAATTACAGGCGACATATTAGGATGATCGCTAATCAGAAAAACAAGGAATAGATGCGATGCATTGTTAAATACAAGCTATACCATGAACCCTATGTATCAATTTTGGAGTTCACCAGTGACGTTATTGATGCTGAACAAGTGATTGCGGAATTAACCACATCTCTAAGGCCAGAAGTTATATTTGAGTATCCTGCCCCAAAGAACGCATCAGCAACCGAAGCCGAGCTTTCCTATGAGCGCCTAAAAAATGCGGTGGATTCTATTCATTCTGAGTACGGCGTACAAAGCTGGTCATATCAACTATTCCAGTAATCGATATGCTTGTGCAGCAGAGATCGGAATTATGAGGTCCGTTGGTGCCCTAGAATAAATTTCAACCCGCCAAATTGGCGTCAGCAGCCCCCTAGTTAATCCAGGCCCCAACTTATCGAAGCAGCCGCTGGTAAAAATCAAGCGGCGTTACGGAGTAATCATACTTTCGTTGGCGTGAGGGATATGGTGGACTGAAGATTGACCAAGCCAAGGTCACAGGCTATTTTTCGCCGGCAGAGAGTCGCTGCATTTTTTTGAAACAGGGTATAGATCCCCATTCCACACTGCGGATTTTTCATCGAAGTTCGCCACTAGCTGACCATGACTTGACGCAATGTCACGTATAAATTGTGCAATAGCCTGGCGGCAAATTTGAATCCTAAGATTCTCCTCTGACGGCACGAAGCAAATACGAAATTCACCTATCAAACGTGCGCTGCCGAGGCCGCTCGTCACTTCTAGGCACATATGAGAGCCCGTTTTAAGCAAAACGAAGCCAGCTTCATGATGCGGCGGATAATCAAAGTAAAAACGTAAGTCGACGTCAGATGATTTAGGATCCGGTTTAGCTTTGATCAACATAATTCCCATGATTTCCTCCGACAGGATGTGAAGGCGAACAATGTCTTGAAGGAATGCTTAGAGTTTAGCCCGGATGATCGAAACTAAAATATTTACGAATGATTAGCATTTCATTCGTTCTTGAATTGCGCCTCAAAGAGCTTTAAATGTCACGACACAGCTCCACGCTCGAGCAGCGATGTGCATTTTTATCGAATATGCCGCAGCCTATCTGCCCAGTCTGTGCGGTCTCATACAGAGAAAAATAAAATCTAAATTATTAAGAAATTCTATATGTTCGGTAACGAACAGTAAGAGTAATTTTTGTCAGCTACATTTCAAATGTCGCACTAGCTGCGATGCCCCCCCCTCCAGTGAAAACTGGACTTAAGCCCTCTGAGCCCACCCCCAAAAGCATCTCTGCTCAGAGGGCTATTTTTCCCTTCTGCTTGCCAGATGGAGATACTGATGCCATTTTATGAAACGTCCCGAAGTGATTCGAATTTTCTCTTTCAACTTCGATACTCTAAAAATGCGAGGGGATGGTCATTAAATCGGATGCAGATAATCAAAGATTATGAGACGCTTTACTCGCAGGTTCTCGAAGAGAATTATTCCAGAACAGAAGCTCTCGCCATTGCATATGGGATTAATAGATGTGAATCTTTTGTCAGGGCAATTTCGGTTCGCAAGGTGTGAGTTGGCTACATACAATCAAACTCGACGGCGTTTGCAGCTATCGTCTTGGCAACCTGTTTTGCTAAACGCCCCACAATGTTCGATATAGAACATATAGAAATTCTTCTGTTCGTACTGCTCTAGGGTATAAGAGCTCCAATGATCCCTAAACTGACTGAATTTCCTATGCCCAGCTCGGAATTACCTCAAAAGAACCGTTTGCTGGCAGCTCTAACTCCAGATGTATTCCAACGCATCCAGCCCCAACTGGAGTGGGTCTCCCTTCCCTTAGCCACAGTTCTGTATGAGTCGGGGGATAAGCTCCAGCATGTCTACTTTCCCACTGACTCGATAGTGTCCTTGCTTTATGTCATGGAAAATGGTGCCTCTGCGGAGATTTCTGTGGTGGGCAATGACGGCTTTGTGGGTATCGCCATATTGATGGGAGGAGAAAGTACCCCTAGCAGAGCGGTCGTACAAAGCGGCGGCGGGGCCTATCGCCTGTCCGCTAGGAGATTCAAGGAAGAATTTCACCAGAACATTCAATTTCTTCATCTCATGTTGCGTTACAGTCAGGCACTTTTGACCCAGATGGCCCAGACTGCAGTTTGCAATCGACACCACTCCATTGATCAGCAGTTGTGTCGATGGTTACTGCTTTCACTGGACCGTCTCTCGGGAAATCAACTGATCATGACGCAAGAGCTTATTGCCAATATGTTGGGGGTACGACGGGAAGGCGTAACCGAAGCGGCCGGAAAACTACAAAAAGATGGTGTGATCGAATACAGCAGAGGACATTTGACCGTACTTAAACGACAGAGATTGGAAGAGCTTTGCTGCGAGTGCTATGCAGTTGTTAGAGACGAGACAAATCGTCTTTTCCCGTATACGTGCTTTGACAAATAATCCAAGTTTTATAGGATCTTCGTTGCGTCTTACCATCGACGTCAATGTTTCATCTTTAATTCTATGAATGGGAAGGAATGCTAGCCGATACAGAAATTGTTAAAGCCAGAATCACTCAATCAGAGGTGGAGGCCGCCGCCTTAAAGATCCATCAAATTTTAAGTGCCCCGTTCTCGGACTTATCGTTTGGGGAAATTGTGTTTTTACCTGGCACCGAAAAATATGACCTGATAATGAAAGGATACTTCGGCATGATTAATGTTAGATTTTCCTTCGGCCGTACAAGGATAGGGGGACGTATTCGTTATGCAGGACAATATCGGTTTCTGTTTGTTGAACCGGACGGGGCTCAAAGAACACTGACAAGCTTCAAGTTTGATTCCATAGGAAGGGTATTGGATTTTGTGGAACTACCTAATCTTCTGAAGTTGAATCCAGAAAATAGCGGCCATGCCAAGTCCTTAATTTTGAACAAGGTAATTGGAGAGTGGGTTCGGTCAATTCCCTCGCTCAGATAAAGCAGCTTTTTGATTTTCTCGCAAACTCCCTCTTTCCATTTATTGGCGAAGAGCCAGGCCAGATGGCGACGTTCTAACAGATCACAAGGTTTAGTTCGATGCGATCGAGGCCAAGCTGCCCTATCGGCGGCAGATGCCCAATAACAAGAGGATCAACCATTACGGGTTACCTCCCGACTGATCGGGGAAATTGAATGGTTCAAATTCCTGGCGATAACTCGCACTCGGCGCTTGCTTCAACGCAGACTCTACCTCCTTCGACTTGCCACCGCGCGACACATGCCCGTACAGAAATTCCCGCATATGACAATTGATGATCCGCGCAAGCACTTCCCAACCATCGCGTGCCCTCAAGAGGCGGCATAGATCAGTTGCCTAACGCTGCATTAGCCCTCTGGCCAATAATGGTAAGGCTTGTCTTCAATGGTGATGAACGAGCGGCTCATCATTTCCTCGCTAGCTTGCACATGGCGCACTGCTACCCCCGCTCTGACGGGCGGAAACAGAAATTTTCCTAACGCGCGGGAACGCCGCCCTGATGGTTCCTATGCCTTCAGAGGCTGCGCGTGGATGGCAGGAGGAAGCTTGGAGTAATTGTAATAAATGCAATTATTTTGTCTTTTTTAGCCCGGCGCGCGCGGTTGCCCCCACCCCGCGCCTGCCCGCTACATAGGTCGGTTTTGACTCAATTTGCGTTAGGGTCCAAAGCCCGGCCCAGCTTGGTCTTACACACCGAAGGACGGGTATCAAATCTGACGCGTTTTGACGCACCCAGAAGGCATTTCTACCAGGTGGAGGCCCATTTTTACCAGCGAGTGCTTGAAGTCTCTCATGGACCGAAAATGAGCCCATGTTCGAGAACATGGGCTCTCTATGAATCGGAGCGGTGGGTCATGTTTCCGGCTCCCTTTTCGAGGAATGACAAATCGTATTCGCTGTTTGAGTTTCCATTTTTTTTGGGATAATTCGGAAAAGCGAAACTCGAACCCCTAGCTCATACCTCGATCATGACTCTTGCCGTCAAATTTAGCGAAGATGTACAGCAAGCGCAGCCTTGCTTGGATGACAAGACCATTCGGCAGGCGCTGATTCAGAAAATTTCTGGAACACGTCCCCGGGCCATTATTGAAGAGTTGCATGTCCATCGCGGCGACGCCATAGCAGATGTCGTGTCAATTCACTCCGAAGCCCATTGTTACGAGATCAAGGGGGCGACAGATAACATCAATCGAATCCTGGAACAGGGAAAGTACTACGATTTGGTTTTCCCTAAAGTGTCTCTTGTTACTACTGAGAACCATTTGGAGCGGGCGCTGCGTCTAGCCCCTGTCCACTGGGGAATCTTGTTGGCGTATCCAACGAAGCGTGGAGTAAAAATAAAACATATCCGTGCTTCTATGCGAAATAAGCTTTTTGATAAACAGCTGGCATTATTGACACTTTGGCGCTCTGAATTGGCGGAGGTCGCTGTGCCTCTTACGCAACAAAAAACGGCTCGTATGAGCCGTGCAAGTTTGAGCGAGCTTATTGCGGCCAAGCTGAGCCAAGAATCACTGATGAAGAACATCGGTGAGAAATTGGCGGCAAGAACCACCGCTAAATTGGATAGTCTAGACTCATGTACGTTATGTGCGTGCTAATGGTGGGTTTCAGTATGCTTGAGGGCGTTACCTGTTTTCCGATAGATAGACTCTTCTCTATTAAATACACTTCTCCAAATGAATAGGTCGCATGTCTGAAGAAAGGACGTGCGACTAAAATAGCTGCCATTTCATCGTATTGACGATTGCCGGCCTCATGTTTTGCTAAGGGGATGCCGCGCGTAATGTGATGAACTCCCGCATATGTATAGATAATCCGCGGTGCCATAACGTTACGCATGGATTCGCCTGGGATGTTCACTTCGGAGTAATAGGGGCTAACGATTGTGTAGTCGCCCAGGTGTAGAGATGGATGTTTTATTTCCGCCGCGATTTTGGAATATATCTGCAATTCGGTTCGTCGATGTTCTACGGTGGAATCTGTCTTTAGGACTTCTGCAATAGATGCAGGGATTGACGAGCCCGTAACAATCACCTTCCTAAGGTGATAGAAATTCAATGCCTCTTTGATGAACTTTATCAGTTGATCGGCACGTTCGTCTGTATCAATTCCAGCGCATAAGCGGTTATCGAGGACAAGATCCCATTCCGTGAAGAGGTTTTTTCCTTCATCAAATAGCGCCTCGATATCGGCAGAGACAAGATCGTAATCCTCAAAATCTTCTGGTTGGATGCGAAGAGCAACGCCAGACGATTTTATTAGACTATTGCGCTTCCCTATGAACACAGCTTGATTATGTTCTCTTTTACGGTCAATGCCGATGACCGGAATAAATCGTGTGTCTTTGAAAGCTTCAATGACATGATAATAGCTATCTCGCCCATTGATCAGTATGTCACTTGAGACGTCCAAGTTGTCCAGGTAAAACTCCGAAAGAGAATCGAGATGCGTACTTGTGGATTTTGCCGCCCTGAGAATTTTGGCTTCTAATTTGGCTGGAGCTTCTTTTTTCTCTTTCGGGATATCAAAAAATGGGGTGATCCGCTTTAGGATCGCCAGATCGAGGACCTTGAGCGCACCAACTTCGCTGTCTTTGAGTTTGAGAAAAGGAACATAATTATTCTTCACGGAGATATACCTCTCTTATGCTGACTGCGGAAACAAGATCACGAAACAAAGAGTAATTTCCTAGCGCCCGCTGTAGGCGGCCTGCCACAATGGCAGGATGCACACCGAACTTCTTTGCTGCAGCCACAATGTCGCCCTCATCAACGCGACCGTAGCGTAAATCACTGCCGGCCCAATCATGACGTGAAATGAGCGCATCTGAAGCTCGTCGATCTGCTTGCTTCTCAAAGAGATCGGTAGGTTCGTCGTCTAAGTCGTCCACAATCGGCTCGGCAAGACGTGCGTAATGTAATGAGACATGTGCGAGCTCATGCATGAGCGTGAACCAGAAATTATCGAGCCGGTCATGACGAAGACTTAATGCGACGACGGGTGTCCCATCTTCCAAGCGAAACGCGGCACCATCGATTTTCATTCCTGGAATCGACGGCTCGATAGCCAATACGATCCCTTTTTCCAAAAGCAAATCGGGCAGCTTTCTCAGTGTGGCAACATCTACACTTAGCCGTGCGAGTTGAGTCATGTCGTCAAGCGACAGTTCTTTGAATGGCTTTTTGGCGGGCAGTAGCGCTAGTGCAGATTTCGCTTGAACACGGCATTTGGCTAGCCAGTAAATCGCAAGTGCGTCTTTGGCATCACTGGCTTTTCTGAACAATGCACGTTGTTCTGGCAAAGCAGACTTGTACTCACGCGTGAGCATGCTTATCTTTTCGGTCTCAGAGGCACCTTTTATTTTGGGCAGCTGGCGAGCTAGTAGCTGTGCGGACTTATAGATTTCAAAGAACTCTCTTGCCGATACGCTACCATGCGCGCTTGGGGGGAAATCATCGAAGTATTCGTCAGGCTTCAGATCACTCATCATTGCCCCGCTAGTAATTTGGCATCAGGCTCCTCCATCTCATAATAAGAGAGGGGAGGTTGGTCTGAGGGGGGGTGAGGTTTCATGCCCAGCTTTTGGTAATACGCGACAGCGCGCTCAATCGCTTGAAGCGAGAATCCGTAGCGGAGTTTGAGTACATCGTGCGCGTATTTGGATGCGCAGCGGATAAGGAGGGTTGCGACCGAACGGAAGCGACGAGCTTCCATTGGGTTCTCACGATTCCAAGGTGCTGTCGCAATGAACTCAATATAGAAAATATCGCCGGTATTTAGGATGCTTTTCTTTGGATGGCGAATCACGCAAGCGCCTTGAGGCTCATTGTTGGCGGTGAGGAAAAACCACCGAAACTCATCAGTTCTCATCGCCGCACTTTTGATCATCCACTCCCAGTGATCATCGTCGATTTGGATTTGATCGAGAACAGTCTCGCGGTCTGCCTCTGCAACATTCTTGTCGATGAATGCCATTAGTTTGACGTTGAAATCACGCCAGAGCTTGTCGCAGGTAAAACCTAACTGGATATTGCAGCCCTCTCGAATCTCATAGTCCACGAGAGTGCCATCAGTAGATTGCAGACGGCCAGTGCTGATTATGTCAGCTGAGCCAAGCTGTAATGGAGCATTCCCCAGCAAGGCGCGAACTTTGTCCCATACGTCCATATGCCCCTTTTATCTTGTTGTGTGGCAAAACGCTTACATTCCGCCCCCGGCGGAAACTTTCAATTTGCTGACATTTTATACGGCGCTAAATCAAGTTTGCAAATTGACATCGATAGTTGGGCAATATCTCTGTTGATCTGGTCGCAGGAATCTCTTGCGAAAATAGGGGGGGGGGCTCTGGACTGACGGCGGACACCCCCTTGCAGGTTAATGCCCTGGGGGATGAGGTTCTGTCAAAATAATTAGGACAGTTCTCGCTTTCTTGCGGGGGAATTTTGGGCCCAAGTGCGTGCAAATCCGCGAATTTGCGCACTGTATGCACAACGAGTGGCCCGCATCGGATAAGGCTCTGCCGCACGCTGCCAACGTGCACTTTTGACTCACAATCCGTTGGAGCGCACGCTATGCGAAGCAAGGGGAGGCGGCGTTGCTGAGGGTAATTACGATTCGCTCTGTCATCATCATCCCAAGGGTGGGCTACGATGTAGATCTTTAGCTCGAATCTGCGTATATCTCGCGAGCATTTTCCAATCCCTGTGCCCAGATACCAGAGCGACCTGCTCAATGCTGTAACCCTGCTCGAAGAGGCGTGATACTCCCTCATGCCTTAAGTCGTGAAACCTTAAATCTTCGATCCCAAGTGATTTGCAAGCACGTGGAAAGAGGCTGCTTACCGTTCCCTCTGTGACGGGGAAAATCCGTTCTTCCTTGTCCATCTTTGGTTGTCGCTTGATGATCGCGAAAGCATCGCCTAGGAGTGGCACCTCTTGATCATTCCCAATCTTAGCGCGAGGGTGCTTTCGATTTCTGATTATGATGGTCCGATCCTCTTCGTTCAGGTCGGCCCATTTAAGGTTGATGATCTCGCTCAAGCGCATGGCTGTGTCGACTGCAAATGCAATAAGATCGGACATGGGTACCTTTTGCCGGACCTTAACCGCAAACCAAGTACTGATGTTGCCCAGTTCTATCTTCGTTGGCCGCCTAGTGCGCTCTTTTGACCTGGTCGACAGGCCGATGTGATCCATATAGGCTCGCGCTTGGGCGATTGCATCCAGATTGACCGGCCAGCGCCAGATGTTCCTTGCTGCCCTGAGGACGCTGCTTAGATATGTCAGGTCAATGGCAATCGTCACGCCGCCTGCACCGGCACCCTTTCGTTCCTTTACGTAATCGATTAGTGCGTCCCCTGTCAGTTCCGGCATGGTCAGCTTGCCGAGGTAGCGTTTCAAGGTTGCCAATACTGCCTTTTTGTTTTTGCCCAACGGTTTAACCTGGGTCTGCTCCTCTACATAGCGGTCAATAGCGGAGCCGAGTGTCTTGTCTGCTATGATACGGACGTCCTGAAATTTGAGCGCCCGCATGTCGGCTTCCTGCCGCGAAGCCCAATCTTGTGCCTGCGCCTTTGTGTCGAACATCTCGCTCTGCGCGGGAAATCCCTTCCTCCGAATCCTCGCACGCCAACGCTTGCCAATTTTCTGGAATGTCGCCATCTGTTTTTTGTCCAATTTTTGTCCAATGGCGAATGATAAACCATTTATTTTCGTGAAATATCGTGAAGTCTGAAGTGGTCAATAAGGCGGCGGAAAGCCGCGTCAGTGCTGGAAATAGCCCGAGTTTGCCGCCTCGAACAATTTCGGTTGCCCCCATGATGGACTGGACCGACCGCCACTGTCGCGTCTTCCACCGCCAGATCACGCGCCATACCTGGCTCTACACCGAGATGGTGACCACCGGTGCGCTGCTGCACGGGGATGTGCCGCGCCATCTCGATTTCGATGAGCAGGAGCATCCTGTCGCCCTGCAACTGGGTGGCAGCGAGCCGGCCGACCTGGCGCACAGTGCGAAACTGGGCGAGCAATGGGGGTATGACGAGATCAACCTGAACTGCGGCTGCCCCTCCGAGCGCGTGCAGAAGGGGGCGTTCGGCGCCTGTCTGATGGGCGAGCCGGCGCTGGTCGCCGATTGCGTCAAGGCCATGCGCGATGCGGTGTCGATTGATGTGACGGTAAAGCATCGCATCGGCATCGATCAGGTCGAGTCCTACGACTTCGTGCGTGACTTCGTTGGACAGATTGCCGATGCCGGTTGCAAGACCTTCATCGTGCATGCCCGCAATGCCATCCTCAAGGGGCTGAGCCCCAAGGAAAACCGCGAGATCCCGCCACTGAAGTATCACTACGCCTACCAGCTCAAGAAGGATTTTCCGGAGCTGGAAATCCTCATCAATGGCGGCATCAAGACCTTGCCCGAGATCGATGAGCATCTCCTGCATGTGGACGGCGTCATGCTGGGCCGCGAGGCGTATCACAATCCCTACCTGATGGCGGCTTTCGATGCCCGCTACTACGGCGATCTGGAGGGTGGCCTCCAGCCCAGCCGGGCTGAGGTGATCGAAGCGATGTTGCCGTATATCAAGCGTCAGCTGGAACTGCACGGCGACAATGGCCGCGGCCTGCGCCTCAACAGCATCACCCGCCACATGCTGGGTCTGCTGACCGGCGTGCCCGGCGCGCGCGCCTTCCGCCAGACCCTGTCGGACTCCAAACGCCTGGCGCTGGGGGACCCGGCGCTGTTGCTGGAAGCCCTGCAGCGTCCCCAGGCCGCACAGGCCGCGTAATTGCGCAACGGAGGAGGCCCGCAATCCTTTAAAATAGCGGGTTCCAATTGGGAAAAGAGCTCGAATATGCCACTTGCTACAACCGAAGAAATCGTCGCCGAACTCCGTGCCGGTCGCATGGTGATCCTGGTCGATGAAGAAGACCGTGAAAACGAAGGTGACCTGGTGCTGGCCACCGACTTCGTGACGCCCGAAGCCATCAATTTCATGGTCACGCATGCGCGTGGCCTGGTCTGCCTGACGCTGACCGAAGAGCACGTGGATCAGCTCGACCTGCCGCTCATGGCCACCCGCAACGGCACGGCCTACGGCACCAATTTCACCGTTTCCATCGAAGCCGCCGAAGGCGTCACCACCGGCATCTCCGCCGCCGACCGCGCGCGTACCATCCAGGTGGCCGCCTCCAAGGGCGCCAAGCCCTCCGATCTGGTGCAGCCGGGGCATATCTTCCCCTTGCGCGCCCAGAAGGGTGGCGTGCTCATGCGCGCCGGCCATACCGAAGCCGGTTGCGATCTGACGGCCATGGCTGGACTCACGCCGGCGTCGGTGATCTGCGAAATCCTGAAGGAAGACGGCACCATGGCCCGTCTGCCGGACCTGCTGGATTTTGCCGAGAAGCACAAACTGAAGATCGGTACCATCGCCGACCTGATCCATTACCGCAGCCGTAACGAGAGCATCATCGAACGCGTGGCCGAGCGCGAGATGCAGACCGCCCATGGTACGTTCAAGGCCATCGCCTATCGTGACACGCCCTCTGGTGGCGCTCACCTGGCGCTGGTGCGTGGCGACATCCAACCGGGCCAGGAGACCCTGGTGCGCGTGCATCAGCCGGTATCCATCCTGGACCTGCTGGAAGCTGGCGTGACCACTCACTCGTGGAACCTGGCTTCGGCCATGAAGGCGGTGCAGGAAGCGCCGTCCGGCGTGATCGTGCTGCTCAACTGCGAAGAATCGGCGCAGCAGATGTTCGACCAGTTCGGCGCCCTGAACAAGGTCGGTACCCCCGAGGCGGCCAAGCCGACCCGTGCCGACCGCATGGACCTGCGTACCTACGGCATCGGCGCCCAGATCCTCAAGGATATCGGCGTGTGCAAGATGAAGCTGCTGGCCAGCCCGCGCAAGATGCCGTCGATGGCCGGCTTCCAGCTGGAAGTCACGGGCTACCAGACCCGTGATGGCGCCTGAACAGGGTGCCGGACCACACCCGCACTACGCGCTTACGGCATTACGCAATTACGCAAGTCAACCAATCGAGAAGGAACAGCCATGACCATCGGAACCTATGAACCAGACTTCAATGGCGAAAGCTTGCGCATCGGCATCGTGCAGGCGCGCTTCAATGAAGACGTCTGCCACGGCCTGCTGGCCGCTTGCCTGGCCGAGCTGAAGCACCTGGGCGTGGCCGACGAGGATATCCTGCACGTGACCGTGCCGGGTGCGCTGGAAATCCCGCTGGCACTGCAGAAGATGGCCGAGACCGAACAGTTCGACGCCCTGATCGCGCTGGGCGCGGTCATCCGCGGCGAGACCTATCACTTCGAACTGGTCTCCAATGAATCCGGCGCCGGCATCACCCGCATCGGCCTGGACTTCGGTCTGCCCATCGCCAATGCGGTGCTCACCACCGAAAACGACGAGCAGGCCGAGGTCCGCATGGCCGAGAAGGGCGCCGATGCCGCGCGTGTGGCGGTGGAAATGGCCAACCTGTCCATCGTCCTGGAAGAACTCGGCCAGGCCACCGAAGAAGAATAAGTCCCTCCCGCCGTGCCGCTTGCAGCGCAGGCGGCACGGCAGTGCCGCCGCCTGTCATCGGGCGGCACTCGCATTCATCAGTTTCAGTCATTCAAGGCCCCGGCCGCATTCATCATGTCGAACAAATCTCAACACGCCAATTCGAACAAGAACCGCACTCCGCGTCACCGCGCCCGCGAATTCGCGTTGCAGGGCTTGTACCAGTGGCTGCTCAACCACGAGCATGCGGGCGCCATCGAAGCCCACATCCGCGAAGCCCACGGTTTCGACAAGGCCGACGCCGAGCATTTCGATGCGCTCCTCACCGGTGCCATCCGCGATGCCGAGAAGCTGCGCGCCGGCCTCTCGCCGCTGATCGACCGTCCCATCAAGGAATTGTCGCCGGTGGAACACGCAGCCCTGCTGATCGGTGCCTACGAGCTGCA
Source organism: Herbaspirillum sp. VT-16-41 (assembly GCF_001994935.1). Classification (NCBI taxonomy): domain Bacteria; kingdom Pseudomonadati; phylum Pseudomonadota; class Betaproteobacteria; order Burkholderiales; family Oxalobacteraceae; genus Herbaspirillum; species Herbaspirillum sp. VT-16-41. Next base: position 193,228 of record NZ_MUXB01000121.1, on the reverse strand, counting down.
GAACCACATCGAGATCCCCTACAAGGTGGTCATCAACGAAGCGGTCGAGCTGACCAAGTCCTTCGGCGGCATCGATGGTCACAAGTACGTCAACGGCGTGCTGGACCGTTTCGCGGCCCAGACGCGTGCTACTGAAGTGGAAGCCGCTGGCCGTCGCTGAATCGTCGTTGCGCCGTCGTTGCGCCGTCGCTGAACCGGATAGGACTCGCCTTTGTGGTGAGCCTGCGGGCTGGCCTTCATCGACCCGCGTTTGCTCCTGTTTTGCCCCCCTTTTGTCACTGTTGTGTGTTCGTTGTCGGGAATTAGTGCATGAACCTGAATCAACTGGCTGCACGTCTGCAGCACATCGCCCCCTTCCATGTGATGGAATTGTCCAAGAAGGCGGCCGTTCTGGAGCAGCAGGGACGCCACCTGATCCACATGGGCATCGGCGAGCCTGACTTCACGGCCCCGCCTGCCGTCGTGGAGGCGGCGACCCGCGCCATGGCCGAGGGCAAGATGCAGTACACCTCGGCGACCGGCCTGCCGGCCTTGCGCACGGCGATCTCGCAGCACTATCGCCAGGTCTATGGCCTGGACATCGCGCCGGAGCGTATCGTCATCACCGCGGGTGCCTCTGCGGCGCTGTTGCTGGCCTGTGCGGCGCTGGTGGACCGTGGCAGCGAAGTGCTGATGCCGGACCCCAGCTATCCTTGCAATCGCCATTTCGTGGCCGCCTTCGAAGGCCAGGCCCGGCTCATTGCCAGCGGCCCGGAACACCGTTTCCAGTTGTCGGCCCAGATGGTGCGTGAGCACTGGAGCGAGGCTACCCGGGGCGTGCTGCTGGCGTCGCCATCCAACCCCACCGGGACCTCGATTCTTCCCGATGAACTACGTGCCATCGTCGGCGAAGTCCGGCAGCGTGGGGGCTTTACCATCGTCGATGAAATCTACCAGGGCCTGTCCTACGAGGGCGAGCCGTTCTCGGCGCTGTCGTTGGGCGATGACGTGGTGGTCATCAACAGCTTCTCCAAGTATTTCAACATGACCGGATGGCGCCTGGGTTGGCTGGTATTGCCGCCGACGCTGGTGCCGCAGATCGAGAAGCTGGCGCAGAACCTGTTGATCTGTGCCTCGTCGATCGCGCAGCATGCGGCGGTGGCCTGCTTCACGCCGGAAACCATCGCGATCTATGAAGAGCGCAAGGCCGAATTCAAGCGTCGTCGCGACTACATCGTGCCGGCACTGGAAAGCCTGGGATTCACCGTACCGGTGGTGCCGGACGGCGCCTTCTATGTCTATGCCGACTGCAGCGCGTTGTCTGATGATGCCGACCAGTTGAGCCTGGAGATGCTCAACGAAGCCGGCGTGGTGCTGGTGCCTGGCCTGGATTTCGGTCCCTTCACGGCGCGTCGTTATATCCGCCTGTCCTATGCCACGTCGATGGAAAACCTGCAGGAGGCGGTAGCGCGTCTGCGCGTATTCTTCGCGCAGCGTCAAAAGGAAAAGGCCGCCTGAGCCGGGAGCCTGGCAGCGGCCATAAAAAAAGGAGCCCGAGGGCTCCTTTTTTGCGTTCTGAATACCGGTAATATCCAAATCGCAACGCACTGGCCCTTATAGGGCAGCGAGTTGTTCTTCCGCCTTTGGCTTGGCAGCCGATGCCACGTTGTTGTTGGCCGGCTTGGGCTGCTCGGCGCTGGCCGCCACACCCGAGGCCGGCGGCAGCTTGACGGTTGCCGTGGTGTAGATGGAGATGTTCTTGCCCATCGCGACCTGCTTCAGGTTCTGGTACTCGGACAATACCTTGATGCCATAACCACCGTCGTTGGACATATCGGCCGCGCCGACGTAGCTCTTCAGACCTGCTTCGACGGAGCCGCCACGGGTGACATATTCCTTCAGGATCTGCGAACCGACGCGAATGTTGGCGACCGGATTGAGGGCTGCCTTGATGCCGCCCAGCTCCTGGAACTTGTCGTGGTGCACCTTGGCCATCACCTGCATCAGTCCCTGCGCGCCCATCGGGCTCTCGGCGAAGGGATTGAAGCGCGATTCGATGGCGATCACCGACAGGATCAGCAGCGGATCGAGCTTGATGTCACGGGCCGTCAGGTAGGCGGCAGACACCAGCATGTCGGCAGCGTCACTGGCCACGCGATAGCGCTTGGCCAGCCAGTTGGTGACCAGCTTCTGCTGACGCGGGTTGCCCAGCAACTGGCGATCTTCGGCCGACAGGTTCTGTGCTGCCAGCGGAGTGATCGGCGCAGGCTGCACCGTATCGGCCGCCATCACGCCTGCCAGGGCGGTGGTCGGAGCCACGGGTGCGGTGGGCGACATCAATTCGGCCAGACCCGGGGTGGCCGGGGTGTCGGCTTGCTGGACTTCCTCCGTGGCATCGGAGAAGGGGGACATGCTGATCAGCTTGTCAGCCAGTTCGGGATTGAAGAACATCAGGCCCAGCACGAACAGCGCGGCAATGCCGAGTATCGTCAGAACACGATGGGCGATACCGAAAAATTGAGCAATGCGCGAGTTGCCGGAGAGATTCCGGAAATTCACGCGGCGAAGCACCTGCGGGGCGCCTGATAAAGGCGCCTCGGAAGCTTGGTTGGACATTGAACCTCCTGCATTATTGCGGCAAAAACAGGGCGCGCCTGGCCAAGAAGTGAAGACCAAACGGCTGAACTGTCGTCGCTGCAATCTATTACGTTACCGTCGCAAGGCGTTACGGCAAGGCCATCCGCGAGGCCTGCTGGCCCTGCCGTCGGATGGCATGTTTCGGGGGGTAGGGCTGACGCCCTGGACACACTTCTTGAGTTGCTGGGACCCCGGATCCCTGGATACCTTGCTTGGCTTGACTGTTTTGTTTCAAGCCTCTACGAGCCCACGGCTCACCTCTTCGGTTTAGAGTGGGCGAATTGTAGAAGCCACTTTATATCGAGTCAATACTATGAAATTAGTTCTTTATAACTTTTGTGTATCATATTCAGCGTGGCCTTCCTTCAAAAATCAATAGAATCAAGCGTTTGCCGGGGATAGTTGAGCCGGCTGTGATGCAAAAAGAAATTTGTTAAAAAGTATGAAATACACTGATTTGCGTGACTTTATTTCCCAGTTGCAACAAAAAGGGGAGCTCAAACGGGTCGCGCACCCGGTTTCCTCGCATCTGGAGATGACCGAAATCGCCGATCGCACCCTGCGAGCCGAAGGTCCGGCGCTCCTTTTTGAGCAGGTTGATCAGAAAAATATCCCCGTTTTAGCGAATCTTTTCGGTACTCCTCATCGCGTCGCACTCGGTATGGGGGCCGAAAGCATCAGTGAATTGCGCCGCATCGGCCATCTGCTGGCGCGTCTGAAGGAGCCGGAGCCACCCAAGGGTATCAAGGATGTGCTGGATCTGGGCACGCTGGTGAAGTCGTTGTGGGACATGGCGCCCAAGGAGCGCGGCTCGGCACCGTGCCAGGATGTGGTGTGGGAAGGCAAGGACGTGGACCTGTCGCGCCTGCCGATCCAGCACTGCTGGCCTGGCGATATTGCACCGCTGATCACCTGGGGGCTGGTCATTACCAAGGGGCCGCACAAGAAGCGTCAGAATCTGGGCATCTATCGCCAGCAGGTGCTGGGTCCGAACAAGGTCATCATGCGCTGGCTGGCCCATCGCGGTGGTGCGCTGGATTTCCGCGAACACTGCATCGCGCACCCCGGAAAACCCTATCCGGTGGCCGTTGCCCTGGGTGCCGACCCGGCTACTATATTAGGAGCAGTCACACCGGTGCCGGATAACCTCTCGGAGTACCAGTTCGCCGGTCTCCTGCGCGGCAGTCGCACCGACCTGGTCAAGGCCATGGGCAGCGAGTTGCGCGTGCCGGCCTCGGCCGAGATCGTGCTGGAAGGGCATATCTATCCGGACGAAAAACATGCTTCCGGATTCGAGCACGCGCTGGAAGGTCCGTATGGTGATCACACCGGTTACTACAATGAGCAGGACTGGTTCCCGGTCTTCACCATCGACCGCATCACCATGCGACGCGATGCCATCTATCACTCCACCTATACCGGCAAGCCGCCTGACGAGCCGGCCGTGCTCGGCGTGGCCTTGAATGAAGTATTCGTACCGCTGCTGCAGAAGCAGTTCGCCGAAATCACCGATTTCTACCTGCCACCGGAAGGTTGCAGCTACCGCATGGCGGTGGTGCAGATGAAGAAGTCCTATGCCGGTCACGCCAAGCGGGTGATGTTCGGGGTGTGGAGTTTCCTGCGCCAGTTCATGTACACCAAGTTCATCGTGGTGGTGGATGAGGATGTGGACATCCGCGACTGGAAGGAAGTGATCTGGGCCATCACCACGCGTGTGGACCCGGTACGCGATACCGTCCTCGTCGATAACACGCCGATCGATTACCTGGACTTCGCCTCGCCCATCAGCGGGCTGGGCAGCAAGATGGGCATCGATGCGACCAACAAGTGGCCCGGCGAAACCAATCGCGAATGGGGAACGCCGATCGTGATGAGCGATGAGGTGAAGAAACGCGTCGATACCATTTGGAAGGATCTCGGCATCTGATGTGCCGGCGCCACTGATTGACGCACTTGCGCGGCCTTGCAGTTTCTGATGCGGTGCAATGAATTAGCTGGCCGGGGTGATGTGAATTGGGATACAATGCTCCCCGGCGGGCCCCTGCGCATTGTGGCATGGTCAACCTGGTCAGGTCGGGAACGAAGCAGCCACAGCTATTTCCCACAAGTGCCGCAGACAAGGCTCGCCTCTTGATTTCATCTCAGCCGTTATGTTCGTCATGACGGCTTTCTGCAAGTCCCCCCCCTTCCAAAGAGACTACACCGCCGCTCCATGTGCGGCGGCCTGCATGTTGGATACGCGCTATCGGCGGGCGTCCAGGCGATCTGCCAGGATGGCCGACACGCCCGTGAAAGCCGGATACTCCGCCGTGATCACATAGGTCGGAATGGCCTGGGTCAGGACCGACATACGCCCCTTGTTCTCGAAGCGCGCCCGGAAGGGTGAGCGGGCGAAATAATCCCCCAGGTGTGGAACCACGCCGCCACCGATATAGATACCGCCGAGCGCACCCAGCGTCAGCGCCAAGTCGGCTGCCACCGTACCCAGCATGCTGCAGAACAGGTCCACCGTTTCGCGGCAGATGGCGTCGCCTTGCTGGAGCGCACCTTCCACGATGTCAGCCGCCTTCAACTCGGCAGCGGGATGGCCGTCGATGGCCAGCAGGGCGCGATGGATGAACTCCAGGCCGGGGCCAGACACCAGGCGCTCCGCCGATACGTGCTCATGGAATTGCCAGGCATAGGCCAGCACCGCCGCTTCACGCGGATTGGCCGGGGCGAAGGCCACATGCCCGCCTTCGCTGGCCAGCGGCAGCCAGTGGCCGTCGCCACGGATCAGACCGCCCACACCCAGCCCGGTGCCAGCGCCGACCAGGCCGATTGGCTGGTCTCTTTTGGGCGCACCGCCACCGATCTGCTGCAGCTCGTCGGTGCGCAATTGTGGGACCGCCATTGAGAGCGCGGTGAAGTCATTGACCACCAGCAGCAGTTCCAGCCCCAGCAATTGCCGTGCAGCCTCGATGGAAAAGGCCCAGTCGTGGTTGGTCATCTTGATCTGGTCACCTTGCACCGGATTGGCGATGGCCACCACGGCGTGCCGGACCGGTGGCTGGCCTGCCAGCTGGAGATAGGTCTGTACGGCATCGGTGAATTCCGGATAGTCGGCACCGCGCAGCACCTGCACCTGTTCGATATGGCCGGGTGCCGTTTCCAGCGCAAAGCGGGCGTTGGTGCCACCGATGTCGGCGAGCAGGCGCGGCCCGTCGGCCTGCGCCTTGGAAGTAGAAGGAGAGGGGGCTCCGGTTTGCATAGGGTTGTCCTTGTTGTCTTCGTTCCGTAGGGGCGGCAGAGCGCTGGGCGTCGCCGCCGGTCGGAATGTGTCGGGTCATTGAGGCCTGCCTGAGGGTATGAGGCAGACCGGCGCGCCAGGTTCCGACGGATGGTCGTCCATCCGCGACGGCGCGCATGGTATCAGTGTTGGGGCAGGCGTTGTTGGAGTGCTGAGCGAACCTGGGCAATGACCTCGTTCCAGTCGTCCGTCTGGGTCTGGCGGAAGATCGTGAAGGAGGGATACCAAGGGGTGTCGCTACGATCCAGCTGCCAGCGCCAGCAGGTATTGACGCGATTGAGCAGCCACACCGGCTTGCCCAGGGCACCGGCCAGGTGGCATACCGAAGTGTCGACACTGATCAGCAGGTCCAGATGGGCGATCAGGCCCGAGGTGTCGGCAAAGTCGCGCAGTGCTCCAGAGCAATCCTTGACGTGGCTGGCCAGCGGATGGCTGTGCAACTGGGCCAGCGCCGTGTCGCCGACCTGCACCGAATAGAATTCCAGCTGAGCGTGCTCGCGTGCAAGCTCCACCACGGGTGCCAGTGCATCGAAGGGGAGCGAACGCTGGCCGTCGATCCGTACGGCGTCCGGATGGGTTTGCGCCGAACTGCCGGCCCAGACCAATCCCACGCGCAGGGCGCGGTTGTGCGGCAGGCGTTGCGCCCAGTCGCTCCAGGCACTGGCGTCAGGCAACAGATAGGGCGCGCGCGGAATGTCTGCTTCGCTGAATGACTGGCACGCCAGCGGCAAGCTCATCAATGGGCAGTGCACATCGAAGGCCGGGCGCATGAAGCGCTGGCTGCTGATGACCTCGGCCGCCCCGGGGACATTGCCCAGCAGCTTGACCAGGGCGGGTTGCACTTCCAGGATCACGCGTGCGCCCATGGCTGCCACCAGCGGCACGTACCGTACGAATTGCAGGGTGTCGCCAAAGCCCTGTTCGGCGTGCAGAAGGATGGTCTTGCCCTCCAGCGAAAAATCGCCCAGCCAGAGCGGCTCGGTGAAGTGGCGCAACTGACCTTGCATCTGTTCGGTGTACCAGCGCGCCTCGTAGGCGCGCCAGCCATTCTGGTAGTCCCCTTGCAGCAATTGCATGAGGGCGTCGTTCCACGGCGCGGAGGAGGCGTCTGGATTCAATTGGCGGGCGCGATCATAGGAGTCGGTGGCCTCGTCGAAGCGACGCAGGGTTTCCAGGGTCGAACCCCGATTGAACCACAGGTCGGCCGAGCTATCGTCCAGTGCCAGGGCTTGGTCATAGGCTTGCAGCGCTTCCAGCGGGCGTTGCAGCTGTACCAGGACATAGCCCCGGTTGGACAGCGCCTGGTAGAAATCAGGCTTTACCGTCAGTGCGCGGTCGTAGGCGGCCAGGGCTTCTTCCAGCAGGTAGCTGTCCTTGCAGGTATTGCCGAGGTTGAACCAGGCTTCGATGAAATCCGGGCGCAGGGTCAGGGCCGAGCTATACGACTGGCGTGCGTCGGCGTAGGCAAACAGGTCGTGCTGCGCATTGCCTTGCTGGAACCAGGCATCGGGATTGTCCGGGTTCATCTTCAGCGTCCGCGCGAAGTCTTCCAGGGCTTCGGCGGAGCGTCCGAGACGCCGCAAGGCTGTACCACGCCGCAGCAAGGCGTCGGGAAAATCAGGTTTGGTGGCGATCAGGTGGTCGTAGCGGGCGACGGCTTCCTCGTCCCGTCCCAGTTGTTCGAGCGCCCCTGCGTGGTCGAAGTAGGTATCCAGGTGGCCGGGATTGAGGTCGATGGCCTTGGCCAGTTGCGCCTCGGCAGCAGCCCAATCTTCCTGATGCAGCTTGAGCATGCCATACAGGTAATTGGCTTCGAAATGCCGGGGCAACTTGAGCAGGACTTTCTTGTACAGCTCCTCGGCCGGCGCCAGATCGCCTTTTTGATGCAGCGCGAGGGCTTTTTGCAGCAGGATGAGGGAAGGATTGGCTTGCTGACGCATGGATTGGTTCGGGAGAGAAAAGGGGGCAGGCGGCGTGGCCGGCCTGAGCGTGCAGCAAGTGTCCCAAATTCATTCCGATTTATCCAGCGGATTACAGGTGGAATTGCCGCCTATATCTTCCTTGCGGCTGCTTGGGTCGCCGCAAGCGGCAATGTGGCTTTTCTTTTACACTAGGACGACGTCAGACAACTGACGGTCGACGCAAGCCGGCATCGACCGCTTATCTTCATTTGTGCTCATGCAGGTATTGCGCCACAACGATCACGCCACTACGGAGTCTTCCCGATGAGTTTCGCCATCCCCGCACCCGCCCAGACCACGATCCCCGTGGTGGGTGGTGCTCCATTCCCGGTCCGCCGCATCTATTGCGTCGGTCGCAACTATGCCGCCCACGCCCGCGAAATGGGCCATGACCCGGACCGTGAACCGCCATTCTTCTTCATGAAGCCGGCTGATGCGATCGTGCCGACCGACTCCGTGCTGCCCTATCCGGCCGCTACCGCCGATTACCATCACGAGATCGAGATGGTGGTGGCGCTGGCCAAGGGTGGTCGCGATATCCCGGTGGAACAGGCGCTGGATCTGGTCTACGGCTATGCCGTCGGCCTGGACATGACCCGCCGTGACATCCAGGCGCAGGCCAAGAAGCTGGGCCGCCCCTGGGACATGGCCAAGGGATTCGACCAGTCCGCACCCTGCGCACCGATCGTGCCGGTGGCACAGTCCGGCCATCCAGAGCGCGGCGCGGTGTGGCTCAAGGTCAACGGCGAAGTGCGCCAGCAAGGCGACCTGTCGGACCTGATCTGGAGCGTGGCCGAGACCATTTCCTACCTGTCGGGCCTGGTCGAGCTGTTCCCGGGAGACATCATCTTCTCCGGCACGCCCGAAGGGGTGGGCGCGGTGGTCAAGGGCGATCGCCTGCAGGGACATGTCGACGGCTTGCCCGATATCAACATCACCATCGGCTAAGCCTTCGCACAGCCGCGCCAGCCGGTTCTTGCGGGCGGCTGTTTGACCTGGTTTCCGGCCTGCCGGCCCCGGCTGGCCGGGGGCGGAAACCAAACTGTCATGAAGCGATTGGCGATGCGGCGTATAATAGGGAGTTCCGGGCGTGGCAGGTCGTCGTCCCGGTCAGCATCTTTTGCATCATCCGAAGCGCCCGGCCGCTCAGGTTTGGCCGGTTCGCCCGTAACACATCAACACAGAAAGCAATCAGAACCCGTGCGCATGCACCCCATGCACCGGAGCCGCCTGGCGGCTGCCGCGGCGCTGTCGCACCGTTCGCAATAAACCATGTCCGACACCACGTCCGCGTCCGCAGCACCGGCTGCACCCGCCGTCCGCTTCGAAGATTTCGGCCTCTCGCCCGATATCCTGAAAGCCCTGGCCGAGCAAGGCTATGTCCATCCCACCCCGATCCAGGCCCAGGCCATTCCTGTGGTGCTGCAAGGCCGGGACGTGATGGGCGCTGCCCAGACCGGTACCGGCAAGACCGCCGGCTTCTCGCTACCCATCATCCAGCGCCTGCTGCAACACGCCAGCCACAGCGCCTCGCCGGCCCGCCACCCGGTGCGCGCCCTGATCCTGACGCCCACCCGCGAGCTGGCTGACCAGGTGGCCGACAACGTGGCCGCCTATTGCCGCTTCACCCCGCTGCGTTCCACCGTGGTCTTCGGTGGCGTGGACATGTCGCCGCAGACCGCCATCCTGCGCGCCGGCGTGGAAATCGTCATCGCCACTCCAGGCCGCCTGCTGGACCACGTGCAGCAGAAGACGGTGAACCTGTCTCAGACCCAGATCCTGGTGATGGACGAGGCCGACCGCATGCTGGACATGGGCTTCCTGCCGGACCTGCAGCGCATCATCAACCTGCTGCCCAAGCAGCGCCAGAACCTGCTGTTCTCGGCCACCTTCTCGCCGGAAATCAAGAAGCTGGCCGCCAGCTTCCAGAACAACCCGGTCACCATCGAAGTGGCCCGCAGCAACGCCACCGCCGAAAACGTCACACAGACCATCTACAAGGTGGATGAGGCGGCCAAGGCCGATGCAGTGAGCTTCATCATTCGCCAGCGCGAACTGAAGCAAGTGATCGTCTTCTCCAACACCAAGATCGGCGCATCGCGCCTGGCGCGTACCCTGCTGGCCGAAGGCGTCAAGGCCTCCGCCATCCACGGCGACAAGACCCAGGGCGAGCGCATGGCCGCGCTGGAAGCCTTCAAGCAGGGCCAGATCGAAGTGCTGGTGGCCACCGACGTGGCTGCACGTGGCCTGGATATCGCCGAGCTGCCCTGTGTGATCAACTACGATCTGCCCTACAACGCCGAAGACTACGTGCACCGTATCGGTCGTACCGGTCGTGCCGGTGCCTCGGGCGACGCCATCTCGCTGTTCTGCGACAAGGACGACCGTCTGCTGACCGACATCGAGAAGCTGATCAAGAAGAAATTCGAACGTGCCGAGCTGGCTGGTTTTGCTCCCCGTGCGCGTCATGAACGCGGTGAACGCAGTGATCGTGGCGACCGGAGTGAACGCGGCGAGCGCGCCGACCGTGGCGAGCGCAGTGATCGGGGTGATCGTAGCGACCGCGGCGAACGCAGCCGCAGCAGCCGCGATGGCTATTCCGCTGCGCCGCGTCGCGAGAAGGTCGATCCCTGGTTCCTCAAGCCCTACGAGCCCAGCGCCGTCGAAACCGTGTCCACCAAGCCGGAATTGCCCAAGAACAACCGTCCCAAGCCCAAGGTGGCAGCCCTGCTGGGCGGCATGCCCAAGCGCTGAGCGCTTCTTTCAGCGCGAGCCGAAACGCGCTTGCCAGCCGGTGAGCGCGCCATTCCAGAATCCTTCCCGGTCGCGGACCTGGCCTGTTTCGCTGGCCAGTCCGAGGAAAGCAGCGGCCTGCTGCAACTGTTGCAGTGGCTGTCCCAGGTCCAGTGCCTGCGCGCCGTTCTGCTTGGAAAACTTCTCCCCCGTCTCATTCACCAGCAGCGGTACATGCAGGTAGCGCGGGGTCGGATAGCCCAGCAAGCCTTGCAGGTAGATCTGCCGTGCCGTCGAGTCCAGCAGGTCGGCCCCGCGCACGACGTCAGTCACGCCCTGTTCGGCATCGTCCACCACCACCGCCAGCTGATAGGCCCAGAAGCCATCGGCTCGCTGCAATACGAAATCCCCCACCTCCGAGGCCAGGTGCTGCGCCTGCGGCCCCAGCCAGCGATCTTCGAACTGCACCCGTTCCCCCGGCTGCCCGGCATCCGGCACGCGTAGCCGCAGCGTGCGGGCCTGCTTGCCCGGTGCCAGGCCGTGGCGGCAGGTGCCGGGATAGATGGCGGCGCCGTCACTGGCAGTGCCCACCCGTGAATCGGCGATTTCCTTGCGGCTGCAACCACAGGGATACACCATCGTGCCCAGCTTCTCCCGGGCCAACTGGTAACGCTCCTTGCGCTGGCTCTGGACCAGTACCGGGCCGTCGGCATGCATGTCCAGCGCCGCCAGGGTCGCCACGATGTCATCGGCAGCACCCGGCACGGTGCGGGTTTCGTCGATGTCCTCGATGCGCAGCAGCCAGCGCCCGTCATGGATGCGCGCATCCAGGTAGCTGGCCAGCGCCGCCACCAGCGAACCGGCGTGCAGCGGCCCGGACGGGGAGGGCGCGAAGCGGCCGACGTAGGCGCAGGCGCTCACATTGGCTCCGGTGCGGAGACCGGCCCGATCAGCGATGCACGTACCTGCGGTTGGGCCAGGTGCTGGATGAACCATTTGAGCGATTTGCCCTGTTCAGCCTTGGGCCAGGCCACCATGAAATTGTCGTTGGGTTTGGCGGCCAGGGTCTGTTTTTCCACCAGCGCCCCCGAGGTCAGGTAGGGTTCCGCCCAGATGCGGGGCAGATGGCCGCAGCCCAGGCCCGCCAGCTGCGCCTGCAGCTTGTCGGCCACGGTGGCCACTGTCAGGGTTTCCTGGCCTGACAGCAGGCCCATGGTCAGGGTCGGCAGCGACTGGCTGTTGTCCCCCACGGCAATGGCGCGGTGGCTGCGTACCAGCTCGGCCGACAAGGGCTCGTCGGCGGTGGCCAGCGGGTGCTGCGGCGCTACCGCGAATACCCAGTCCACGGCGCCCAGTTCCTGCATCTGGAAGCGGCCACTGGTGCGCACGACCTCCGGCCCATCCAGGGTCACCCCGATGACCAGGTTGGCGCGGCCTTCGATCAGCTTTTCCCAGGCGCCGGTCAATACCCCGGGCGTGAAGCGCAGGCGGGTGCCGGATTGTTCGCGATCGAAGGCTTCGATGATGGGCAGCATCTTGTCGAAGGGGATCAGACTGTTGAGCACGATGTGCAGCTCGGTCTCGCGGCCGGTGGCGGTGCGTTTGACACGCTGTTCCAGGTCGCTGGCGGCCAGCAGCAGGTGCCGGCCCTCCTGCAACAATTGCAGCCCGGCCGGTGTCAACTGGGCTCGATGGCCACGGCGGTCGAACAGCAGCACGTCGAGATCGTCTTCCAGCTTGCGCACGCTGTAGGTCAGCGCCGAGGGCACGCGGTCCAGTGCCACGGCAGCGGCGGCAAAGCTGCCCTTGCGGTCGATCATGTCCAGGATCAGCAGGGATTCCAGGGTCAGGTTCACGTCGCTTTCCCTTGTTTAAAATTTTTGAATGAACACTACGGATTTTAGACCTTATCTCGGGAAAAGTTAGCCACTATAGTGACGCCATCGACAAACATTTTGTACAAACCACTTCCGGTCTGTACGTCACTTGAGAAAGAGGTGTTGACATGATGGAACTTCGCAAAGCGAACGATCGTGGCCACGCCAACCACGGTTGGCTGGATTCGTATCACAGCTTTTCCTTCGCGGATTACTATGATCCCAAGCACATGGGTTTCGGCCCGCTGCGCGTGATCAACGAGGATCGCGTGGCCGCTGGCCAGGGCTTTGGTACGCACGGCCACCGCGACATGGAGATCATTTCCTACGTGCTCGAAGGCGAGCTGGCCCACAAGGACAGCATGGGTAACGGCAGCGTGATCCGTCCGGGTGACGTACAACGCATGAGCGCAGGCACCGGGGTACGGCACTCGGAGTACAACCACTCCCAGGACGGTACCACCCACTTCCTGCAGATCTGGATCATGCCGGACCGCGCCGGTGCCGATCCTGGCTACCAGGAGGCGCATTTCTCGGCCGCCGACAAGGATGGCAAGTTGCGCCTGGTGGCTTCCGGCGACGGTCGCGACGGTTCAGTCAGCATGAATCAGGACGCCCAGCTGTATGCCGGCCTGTTCGACGGTGCCCAGCGTGCCGACTATGCCTTGCCGCAAGGCCGCCTCGGATATATTCACGTGGCCCGTGGCAAGGTCAGCGTCAACGGCCAGGCCCTGGAAGCCGGCGATGCCGTCAAGCTCAGTGCGGTCGACCGCATCGAGATCAGCGACGGCGACAAGGCGGAAGTCCTGTTGTTCGACCTGCCGCGCTGATGGATTCGGGTGTCTGCTGCGGCAGCCCCATGATTCTGTAGTCTCGTAGTCGCATTGCCCGCCGGTACCGATCACACCGGCGGATTTTCCACCGTGTCACTTCACTCTCTAGAGAAGGAATACCCGTCATGACCAAAGTTGCCATCGTCTACCATTCCGGCTACGGCCACACCAAGAAGCAGGCTGAAGCCGTGCAGGCCGGCGCTGCTGGTGTTGCCGGCGCCGATGTCGAACTCATCGCCATCAGTGCCGAAGGCACCATCACCGACGCGCAGTGGGCCAGCCTGGATGCGGCCGACGCCATCATCTTCGGCTCGCCGACCTACATGGGTACCGTGTCCTGGCAGTTCAAGAAGTTTGCCGACGCATCCTCCAAGCCCTGGTTCAGCCAGAAGTGGAAGGACAAGGTCGGTGCCGCCTTCACCAACTCGGCGACCATGAACGGCGACAAGCTCTCGACCCTGCACTACCTGTTCACCCTGGGCATGCAGCACAGCATGATCTGGGTCGGCACCGGTCTGATGCCCTCCAACAGCAAGGCTGCCCAACGCAACGACATCAACTTCGTCGGTTCCTTCTCGGGCCTGATGGCGCAAAGCCCGTCGGATTCCTCGCCGGAAGAAGGCCCGCTGCCGGGCGACCTGGAAACCGCCAAGCTCTTCGGTGCACGCGTGGTGGAAACCGCAGCCAAGTTCAAGAAGTAAGCAGCAGGAAGCATCCAGCAACCGCCACGGCGGACGTAAAAAAGCCGGCCTCAGTTCACTTGGGCCGGCTTTTTCATTGCTGCAGGACGGGCGATCAGGCCTGGGCGGACGCGGTTTCCTGTGTTTCTTCACCCTTGCGCCGCGCCGAAGCGCAATGCGGGCAGGACTTGCCCGGCACATAGTCTGGCGACAACTGCTCGCGTGGCGTGACCACGGCGCGGCAGGCGAAGCACTGGGCGGTCTGGGTTTCCTTCAGCTCCGGGCTCAGGGCGGTACGGTAGTCGAAGACGAAGCAGTCGCCGTTGTAGTGGGCGCCGCCGACATCCTCGAAATACTTCAGGATCCCGCCTTCCAGCTGGTAGACATGGTCATAGCCGATGTTTTGCATGTGGATGGCGGCCTTTTCGCAGCGGATCCCGCCGGTGCAGAAGGTGACCACGGTCTTGCCTTCGAAGTCGGCCCTGTGGTCCTCGATGACCTTGGGGAATTCGGTGAACTTGCTGATGCGGTAGTCGACCGTGTTCTCGAAGGTGCCGACATCGACCTCGAAGCCATTGCGGGTATCGACCATCACCACCGGACGGCCCTCGTCATCATGGCCCTGGTCCAGCCAGCGCTTGAGCTCCCTGGGTTCCACGAAGGGTGCCCGGCCCAGCTCGGGCTTGATCAGCGGATGCTTCATGGTGATGATTTCAGCCTTCAGTTTCACCAGCATGCGCGTGAACGGTTGCTTCTCGGAATAGCTTTCCTTGACGATCAGGTCGGCGAAACGCGGATCGGCGCGCAGCCAGGCAAGGAAGGCGTCGATGTCCGGCCGCAGGCCGGCCAGGAACAGGTTGATGCCCTCCGGGCTCAGGATCACCGTGCCACGCAAGTTGTGTTGTTGGCAAAACGCTAGGAATTCGGGACGCTTTTCAGCGGTATCGTCGAAGCTGACGAATTTGTAGGCGGCGATGTTGACGTAGGGTGTATCGGGGGACTGCATGGTTCGTTACTCAGCTCTAAGTCTTTGAATTGTCAGCATTATATACGCGCAGCCCAGGCGTTCGCAGCAATTTGCCGGCGCCTGCCCGGCTGGATGTCGCTTCTCTGATGCAGATCAAGGCGGCTTCTAGCAATATTTCGAGCAGATTTGTGTAAATTGTTCACAGGCAGTTGAATTCCTGTGAAAAGCTGGTCTCGCAAAGCCGAAGTGCATCCCAAGCTCCGGTAAAATGTCGTCCTATGACTACCCCGCAATTTGTTCATCTCCGAATGCACTCGGAGTACTCCATCGTCGACGGCCTGGTGCGCATTGACGACATCGTCAAGGCCGCTGCCAAGGATGGCCAGGCCGCTCTGGCGGTGACCGATCTCTCCAACCTGTTCTGCATGGTGCGGTTCTACAAGGAAGCGCGTGGCAAGGGTGTCAAGCCCATTGCCGGCTGTGACCTGTGGATCACCAACGACGCCGATCGCGACAAGCCGTTCCGGCTGCTGGTGCTGATCAAGAGCCGTCATGGCTACCTGCAGCTATGTGAAGTCCTGTCCCAGGCCTGGTTGAACAACCAGTACAAGGGCCGCGCCGAAGTGCGCATGGAGTGGCTGGAGGCGCTGCGCCACCAGGAAGGTGGCAATGGCTTGATTGCCTTGTCCGGCGCCGGGCTGGGCGACATCGGCCAGGCCATCGACAACGGCAACCTGGCCCAGGCCGAAGCCTGCGCCCGCCGCTGGGCCGATATCTTCCCGGGTGCCTTCTACCTGGAACTGCAGCGTGCCGGCCAACCCAACATGGATGTACAGGTGCGCCAGAGCGTGGCCCTGGGCGCCAGGCTGGGCCTGCCCTGCGTGGCTACCCATCCGGTCCAGTTCCAGAGCCCGGAAGAATTCATCGCCCACGAAGCCCGCACCTGCATCGCCGAAGGCGAGATCATGGCCAATGCGCGCCGGGTGAAGCGCTTCAATGAACAGCAGTACTTCAAGTCGCAGGCCGAGATGGCCGAGCTTTTCGCCGACCTGCCGGGGGCCATTGCCAATACCGTCGAAATCGCCAAGCGCTGCAACCTGGTGCTGCAGCTGGGCAAGCCACAACTGCCGGACTTCCCTACGCCGGACGGCATGACCATCGACGACTTCCTGGTGGCCCAGACCAAGGCCGGGCTGGAAGTGCGTCTCAAGGAACTCTTCCCCGACGAAGCCGAGCGCGAGAAGCAGCGCCCGCGCTATGAAGCGCGCCTGGAGTTCGAGAACAACACCATCATCAAGATGAAGTTCCCGGGCTACTTCCTGATCGTGGCCGACTTCATCCAGTGGGCCAAGAACAATGGCGTGCCGGTTGGCCCCGGCCGGGGTTCCGGCGCCGGCTCGCTGGTGGCCTACTGCCTGCTGATCACCGACCTCGACCCGCTGCGCTACAACCTGCTGTTCGAACGCTTCCTGAACCCGGAACGCGTCTCCATGCCCGACTTCGACATCGACTTCTGCCAGGAAGGTCGCGACCGGGTGATTCAATATGTGAAGGATCGTTACGGCAAGGAGGCGGTCTCGCAGATCGCCACCTTCGGTACCATGGCGGCCAAGGGCGCGGTACGCGACGTGGGTCGCGTGCTGGACCTGGGCTACAACTTCTGCGACGGCATTTCCAAGCTGATTCCCTTCAAGCCGGGCAAGCTGGTCACGCTGGCCGATGCCATCGAGGAAGAGCCGCTGCTGAAGGAGCGGCTGGAGAACGAAGAAGAGGTCAAGCAGTTGATGGGCCTGGCCCAGCAGGTCGAAGGCATCGCCCGCAACATCGGCATGCACGCCGGTGGCGTGCTGATTGCCCCCGGCAAGCTCACCGATTTCTGCCCGCTCTACACGCAGGGTGGCGACTCCGGCGTGGTATCGCAGTACGACAAGGATGACGTCGAAGCCGTCGGCCTGGTCAAGTTCGACTTCCTGGGCCTGACCACGCTGACCATCCTGGATCGCGCGGTGCGCTACATCCGCATGCTGGACCCGGCCATGGCCGAGTTCGACCTGGCCAAGCTGCCGCTGGACGACCGGCCCTCATACGAACTGCTGACCAAGGCCAAGACGGTCGCCGTGTTCCAGCTGGAAAGCCGCGGCATGCAAGGCATGTTGAAGGACGCGCGCCCCGACCGTTTCGAGGACATCATCGCCCTGGTGGCGCTGTATCGTCCCGGCCCGATGGACCTGATCCCCGACTTCTGCAAGCGCAAGCACGGCGAAGCCTTCGACTATCCCGATCCGCGTACCAAGGACATTCTCTCCGAGACCTACGGCATCATGGTCTATCAGGAGCAGGTGATGCAGATGGCGCAGGTGATCGGCGGCTACTCGCTGGGCGGCGCCGACTTGCTGCGCCGGGCGATGGGCAAGAAGAAGGCCGAGGAAATGGCCAAGCACCGTGAGCTGTTCCGCGAAGGCGCGGCCAAGAACGGGCTGGACCAGGCCAAGGCCGACGAGATCTTCGACTTGATGGAAAAGTTCGCCGGCTACGGTTTCAACAAGTCGCACGCGGCCGCTTACGCGCTGCTGTCCTACTACACCGCCTACCTCAAGGCCCACCACCCCGCCGCGTTCATGGCCGCCAACTTGTCGCTGGCCATGGAAGACACGGACAAGGTCAAGATCCTGATCGAAGATGCGATCGACATCTGCAAGCTGGCCATCCTGCCGCCGGACATCAACAAGTCCGACTACCGCTTCATGCCGGTGGGCGAGCCCGGCAAGAAGGCGACCCAGATCCGCTACGGTCTGGGCGCGGTCAAGGGCGCCGGGCAGAATGCCATCGAAGCCATCCTGGAAGCACGCAAGAGCGGCCCCTTCAAGGACCTGTTCGATTTCGCCAAGCGGGTGGACAAGAAACAGATCAACCGTCGCACCATCGATTCGCTGATCCGTGCCGGCGCCTTCGACTGCTTCAAGGTCGATCGCGCCATCCTGCAAGCCTCGGTCAACCTGGCCTGGGAAAGCGCCGAGCAGGCCGAGAAATCGGCCAACCAGGTCAGCCTCTTCGGTGGCGACGACAGCGACCTGGAAGCCCCGCTGGAATACGTGCAAGTGCCGCCCTGGAGCGACAAGCAGCGCCTGACCGAGGAAAAGGGCGCGCTGGGCTTCTATCTCTCCGGTCACCTGTTCTCGGCCTATGAAAAGGAAGTGCGCCGCTTCGTACGCACCAAGATCGCCAGCCTGGAACCCTCCTGGGAGCCGCGCAGCCTGGCCGGCATCATCACCGGCGTGCGGGTGCAGATGACCCAGCGCGGCAAGCTGGTGATCTGCACGCTCGACGATGGCACCGGCGTGATCGAAGCCACCATCTACAACGAACTCTTCGAACCCTTCAAGCATCTCATCAAGGAAGATGAGTTGCTGGTGGTCTCGGGCAAGGTCTCGGAAGACCGCTTCAATGGTGGCCTGCGGGTGGCCGCCGACAAGGTCATGGACCTGGGCGCGGCGCGTATCCAATATGGCGTGCGCATGGTGGTGTCGCTGAACAAGGCGGTTGATCCCAACCAGCTGCGGGACACGCTGTCGGCACACCGCCAGGAGCAGGGCCTGCCCTTCGTGATGCGCTACCAGCAATCCGATGCGGCCTGCGAGGTGGTGCTGGGCGACGCCTGGCGCGTCAATCCCAGTGACAGCCTGCAATCGACCCTGGTGGCGTCGTTCGGCAAGGAGGCGGTGGTGGTCGAGTATTAAGCCAGTGATGTTGATAGCCTGGTATCTCGCCGGGCTGTCGTCGCTTGCAAGAATGCAAAAAAACCGTCGCATCAACGTTTCAGTCACATCCTCCACTGCAGGGAATGATCCTGGGGGCGGTAGAATGGCGGGCTTCTTTGCTCGTCCGCCT
Organism: Herbaspirillum sp. VT-16-41; assembly: GCF_001994935.1. Taxonomy (NCBI): domain Bacteria; kingdom Pseudomonadati; phylum Pseudomonadota; class Betaproteobacteria; order Burkholderiales; family Oxalobacteraceae; genus Herbaspirillum; species Herbaspirillum sp. VT-16-41. The sequence goes on along the minus strand of NZ_MUXB01000121.1, from coordinate 174,384 downwards.
GCGAAAGCGGTGGCTGCACGGGCATTCCCTTATGGAAACACAGTATGAAACTTGAACTTTCGCCGTATTTCGTCCGTCTGCTACGCCTGCACAAGCCCTATCGCTGGCGGCTGGTGCTGGCCTTCATCGCCATGGCGGTGACGGCCGGGACCGAGCCAGTGGTGCCTTACATTTTCCAGGTCCTGCTGGATAAGGGCTTCGTAGGCAAGCCGGCGTTCTCGCTGTGGTTGGTGCCGGTTGCGGTGATCGGCATCTTCGTCATCCGTGGCGCCTCGACCTTTGCCAGCAGCTATCTCATGACTTGGGTCACTACCCGCATCCTCAATGAAGTGCGCGGACAGATGTTTGCCCGCATGCTGGATTTCCCGCTGGCCTTCTATGCCACCAACAGCGTGGGTAAGGTGATCAATTCCATCATGTTCGAAGTGCAGGGCATCACTGACATGGTGACCCGCATCTTCACCTCCATCATCCGGTCGGCCCTTACCGTTCTCGGCCTACTGGCCTGGTTGTTGTACCTGAACTGGTCGCTGACCATCATCACCCTGATCCTGTTGCCACTGCTGGCGACGGTGGTGCGCTTCACCAGTCGCAACCTTAAGAAGCTGAATCAGGATTCGTTGCGCGTGAATGCCGAGCTGACCCAGGTGATCGAGGAATCGACCCGCGCCCAGCAGGTCATCAAGATCTTCGGTGGCCAGGAGTTCGAGAAGCAGCGCTTCCATGAGAACTCCGAGAACCTGCGCCGATACACCATGCGCATGACCAAGACCTTCTCCTCGACGGTGCCCATCACCCAGTTCATGACGGCCTCGGCCGTGGCCATCGTGATCGTCATGGCGCTGATCCAGTCTGGCAATGGGGAGATCACCGTGGGCGGTTTCGTGTCCTTCATCACCGCCATGCTGATGCTGCTGACGCCGCTGAAGCAGCTGGCCGAAGTCAACGGCCCCCTGCAACGTGGCATGGCTGCGGCCGAAGCGGTCTTTGCCTTGATCGACATGCCCACCGAACGTACCGGCGGACGTGAACTGCAACAGCGCGCCGCCGGCAAGATTGAATTGGTCAACCTGTGCTTTGCCTATCCCGAGCGGGAGCAACTGGCACTGGACCACCTGAACCTGAGCGTGAATGCCGGCGAGACCATCGCTTTCGTGGGCATGTCCGGCGGCGGCAAGTCCACGTTGGTGAACATGATCCCGGGCTTCTATTCGGCCACCGGGGGCAAGATCCTGCTGGATGGTGAGCCCATCGAGGACATCTCGCTGCGCAGCCTGCGTCGCCAGATCGCCATGGTCAGCCAGCACGTGGTGCTGTTCAACGGCACCATTATTGAGAACGTGGCCTATGGCGATCCCCACCCGGATATAGCCCGCGTGGAGGCCGCCCTGGAAGCCGCTCACCTGAGCGCGTTGATGAAGGAGTTGCAGGACGGCATCCACACCGTGGTGGGCGACAACGGCTCGCGCCTGTCTGGCGGCCAGCGCCAGCGCCTGGCAATTGCCCGAGCGATCTACAAGAACGCCCCCATCCTGATCCTGGACGAGGCCACCTCCGCGCTGGACACCGAATCCGAGCGCGCCGTCCAGGCTGCGCTGGACTGGCTCATGGAAGGCCGTACCACTTTCGTCATCGCCCATCGCCTGTCGACGGTGGAGCGTGCCGACCGTATCGTAGTGCTGTCGGCCGGCCAGATCGTGGAAGTCGGTTCACACCAGGAACTACTGGCCCGCAATGGCGCCTATGCCAAGCTGTACCACCTGCAGTTCTCCGGCGAGGGTGCCGAGCAGGATGAAGCCAAGCTGCAGCAACTGAAGAAACTGCTCTGACAAAGAAGTCGTATGACCCAACCAGACCAAAACAGCGCAGCGGCCATGCTGCCACAAACCATTCCCGCCGAAATCTTGCAGAAGGCGGACAAGATACTGTTCGTCGCGCACCTGGCGCTGGGAGATTTCACCTACATGCAGGCCTGCTTCAAGGCCTTCGCCGAGGCCTATCCCCACATCAAGATCCACCTGTGGGTCGATGAAGTCCGTCGGACCTGGGACTTCCGCCAATGGAAGCACCTGCAGAAATACGTGGTATTCGACTGGCTGCAGACCTGCCCCATGTTCGACAAGCTCTACACCCGCACCTACAGCCCCCTGGTGCTGCGCGAGACGATGCGTGAGGCGCGTGCAGAGAACTACCCCATCGTTGTGTCCTTCGGCCTGGCGCGCCGGCCGATGTACGCCAAGATGGTGCGCAGGATCAGCCCAAAGGGCTTCGTGGTGGCCATGACCAAGCGCGTGCGCTTCTATGATTTCCGCAAGCACCTGATCTACGGTGCGCTGGACGCTGCCATTCCGGTGTATTCGCAGGACCGCACCTTGCATGTCAGCGATGTCTACGCCAACTGGTTCAAGGGCCTGTTCGGCATCGAGGTACCCAAGGATCAGCGTGTGCCCACCATGGATGTGCCGCAGCAGTGGCAGGACGGCGCCGTGCAGCAGCTGCAGCAGTGGGGTGTCGCACCCAAGGCGGCGCGCTCGCGTCCGCTGGTGTTCCTCAATGCCTTTGCCAAGCCACCCGAGCGCTCCTGGCCAGTGGTCAACGTGACCGACCTGATCAAGCGCATGCAGGCCGACCCCAAGTGGGCCGAGGCCGACTTCATCGTCAACAGCTTGCCCGAGCTGTGGGAGAGTACACAAAGCCAAATCCAGGCCGCAGCGCTGCCGCGGACCCGGCTGTTCAGCGCGCATGACCACTTCTTCCAGTTGCCGGCCATGCTGCAGCAGTCCGACCTGATCATCACGGTGGAAACCTCGATCATGCACCTGGCCAATGCGGTACGCGTGCCGGTGGTGGCGATGATGCGCCAGATCAATCCGGAATGGGCGCCAATCGATGCGGCCAATACCAATATCGTCTATACGCCCGAACACGACGACTGGATCAACAAGATCAGTGTCGATACGGTGATGGAGTTCCTGCAGCTGCCCATGGGAGCGGCGCCTCGCTTCACGTCCCTCCAGTTGCAACGCATGAAGATGGCCGGCTGACATGCAGCTCATTCCCGCATCGCGCCTGGCCAAGGCTGATAAGATCCTCTTCATCGCGCACCTGGCCATTGGTGATTTCACTTACCTGCAGAACTTCTTCCAGGCGTTCTCGCAGGCGCATCCGCATGTGCAGGTGCATATCTGGATAGACGAAGTGCGTCGTACCTCCGATGAGGCCAAGTGGGGCTACCTGAAGAACTACGCCTTGTATGACTGGGCCGAGCAATGTCCCTTCTTCGCCAAGGTCTATCGTCGCACCTATAGTCCGCAGCTGCTGGCCGAGTCGATTGCCGAGGCCCGCTCGGAACACTATCCGCTGGTAGTCTCGCTGGCGACCTTGCGCCCGCCCCAGTATGCACGCCTGGCACGCCAGGTCGGGCCGGATGCATGGGTCGTGGGCATGCGCCGCAAGCCGCGCTGGTACGCACCGTCCGACTGGCTGGCCTATCGCGGGCTGGATGCCTCGTTTGCGCGTTTCTCGCCCTTCGACGGTTATCACATCACGGATGAATATGCGCACTGGTTCAGGCAGCTCAGTGGCCTGGAAGTCAATGGCGAGCAGCGCCTGCCCTTTGTCGATATTCCAGACCAATGGCAGCAATGCGCGCAGTCGCAACTGCTGGAATGGGGCGTGGAAAATCCGACCACCGCCAGCGGCAAGCCGGCACTGGTGTTCATCAACCCCTTTGCCAAGACCAAGAAGCGTTGCTGGCCGGTGGCCCGCGTGGCCGACCTGATCCAGGCCCTGCAAGCGCGGCCGGAGTGGGCACAGACGCGCTTCGTCATCAACGCCACGCCGCAGGAAATCGAGCAGGCCAAGGCGCAGATCGCTGATCGCCTGCCGCCCAATACCTACTGGTTCAGCGCGCAGCAGAGTTTCTTCCAGCTGCCGGCGATCCTGCAGCGATGCGGCCTGATCATCTCGGTGGAAACGGCCGTGATGCACCTAGCCAACGCCGTGCATGTACCGGTGGTGGCGCTGATGCGTCGCAAGAACCCCGAGTGGGCACCCATCGACCGCGCACGCAGCACCGTGGTCATGGCCGCACGTCGTAGCGACTGGGTCGATGCGATTCCGATGGAGCAGGTACTGGAGGTGCTGTCGTGAACATGTCTCACGCGACGTCGCAAGAAGCGATGCCACAAGGCAGCAAGGATGATGTGTTCCACGTCGTGTTCTGCGTAGATGACCGCTATTTCCGCTGCATGGGCGCGACCATCTCCTCGCTGATCGACAACAATCGCCAGCGTCGTTTCGCCTTCCACGTGCTGGCCACCAAGGTCAACGACGACAACCGTCGCCGCTTTGCCAGCCTGGGTGAACAGCCCGGCATCAGCACCCATCTGCATCTGCTGGATGCGTCGCTGTTCGAGCGCTTCGAGCAGTACACCAGGTCGTCCTATTATTCCTCGTCCATCTTTGCACGGCTGGTGATTCCGGACATCCTCAAGTCCGTCACCGACCGCGTGCTCTACCTGGATGCCGACATCCTCTGCGTGGGCAGCATCGATGCGCTGGCGCAGATGGACCTGGGCCAGGACATCGCCGCCGTGGTGCCCGATGCCGAAGCCACCACGCGGCGCCGGGTGGAGGCGCTCAAGCTGAAGCACCCGTGTTACTTCAACTCGGGCATGTTGTACATCAACATTCCGAACTGGATCGCTGCCGGCATCACGCAGCAGACTATCGATGCCATCCTCAAGGATGGTGAGCACTACCGCTTCCCCGACCAGGATGCACTGAACGTGGTGCTGGATGGTCGCGCACGCTTCGTCGATATCCGCTGGAATTACCTCTACGGCCTGGTCGGTGACTTGGAAAACAATCGCCCGGCGCTGGCCATTGCCGAGGGGGCCGCGAGCTTCATCCACTTCGCCGGCTCGGTCAAGCCCTGGGGTGTCTGGAGCGGCCACGATTCGGTGCGCCTGTTCCAGCGTTACCATGCGCTATCGGCCTGGTCGGATCAGCCACTGGACCTGGAGCCGCAGAACTACAAGGAATTGCGCATGCACTCGCGCTTCCAGTGGGCACGTGGCCGCTACCTGGACAGCTTGCGCTGGTACTGGCGTTACCTGCTGGTGCGGCGCGCCCGTCGCTGAGGCCATGGCCCGCATCCACAATGACATTCCCGCAGGCCTGCCCCAAACGGCAGGCGCAGAAAGCTGAACATGGCCGAACAACTGGTACCTGCTGAGTTGCTCCGTAAGGCGGACAAGATCCTTTTCGTCGCCCACCTGGCGCTGGGCGACTTCACCTACATGCAGAACTGCTTCAGAGCGTTCAGGCAGGCATATCCGCATATCCGCATGGACCTGTGGGTCGATGAAGTGCGTCGTACGTCCGATGCCAGCCAGTGGGAGCACTTGAGCAAGTATGCGCTCTACGACTGGGTGAGGGCCTGCGGCATGTTCGGGCGCATCTACGACCAGACCTACAGCCCCAAGGGCTATGCCAGTTCGATCGAGCAGGCGCGCGCCGAGGACTATCCTATCGTGGTGTCCTTCGCCGTGCTGCGACGCCATCTCTATGCCGAGCTGATACGCAAGCTCTCACCGCGCGGTTTCGTGGTGGGCCAGAAGAAGCGCGTGCGCCTGCTCGATATCCGCAAGCACCTGGCCTATCGCAAGCTGGATGCCTTCATACCGGCGTATGTCGCCAAGGGCCAGGACCAGCACATCAGTGCCATCTATGCCGGCTGGTTCGAGAGCCTGTTCGGCCTGCAGATGGCTGCCGGAGAACGCTTCCCCTACATCGACATGCCGTCGCAGTGGTTGCAGCGTGCGCGTGCCGACCTGGAAGCCCAGGGCATCGCGGCCGATGCGCCGCTGGTGTTCCTCAATGCCTTTTCCAAGTCGGAGGAGCGCAGCTGGCCCTTGCAGCGGATGGTGGAGCTGGCTGGCCGCATGCGGGCGCTACCCCAGTGGCAGGATGCGCACTTCATTCTCAACGTGGTACCGGAAAAGCTGGAGCAGGCGCGCGCCGTGATTGCCGCTGACCAGAGCGGCCGCCTGCACCTGTTCAGCGCCCAGGAGAACTTCTTCCAGTTACCGGCGGTCTTGAGCCTGTGCCGCTTGATCATCTCGGTGGAAACCGCCGTGATGCACCTGGCCAATGCCGTGCGGGTGCCGGTCATCGCACTGATGCGCCAGACCAGCCCGGAGTGGACACCGATCGATGCCGCCAGCAGCACCATATTGACTGTGAAGACACGCAAGGGATGGTTGACCGAGATCACCACCGACGAGGTGATCGACCTGCTGCAAAGGACGACGGTATCTACCGTCAGGGAGTTTTGATTTGTATTGAAAACAGATTACGTCAATATCAAGTAATAAGCGGTATTCGTAGATATGACCAAAAATGCCGATACGCATTGCGAAATGCAAGCATGGCTCGAGTCATCGCCGGTATACTTGGTCGGCCCTCAGATTGGCTTTTTCCGCACAAGACAGTATCGGTCAGGCGACGAGGCAAGAAATTGATAGCCGGTTGGCAGCAATGCCAGAACTGGTATGGATGTATCAGGGAAAGAAGATGAAAATTTGGGAAATCGACAGCCAGAGATTGTCGATAAAAGAGGTTTCAGGGGAAATGACGTTCATACCGACTGTCATTTGGGAGACCTGCTAATGGATGAGAAGCCGATGTTGCCAAAGCTCATGCATTGGTTGTTGTTTGTCGCTGCGGCGGTCTTCGTGGTCTTGGGGATGTCCGTTGATCGTGTGGCCGGAATCAGCTACCACCTGCTGTTGTTGCTTGCGGTCGTTGCCATTTTCATGCGCGGACGGCGTTCGCTCGTCAGCTATGGCGCTTCCTGGAAGACGCTTTGGCCTCTCTACCTGGCTGTTTCGGGATTCACAATCTGTCTTCTCCTGAGCCAGACAATGATTGGCAACGGGTCGGTCAAGGATTTCAATATTGCCTTGCGCTTCCAGGGCTTCATGGTCTTGTGCTGGGCGTTTTCCCAGATGCCACAACGATTCTTCCGCTGGTTGGGCACGGCATTCGCGCTGGCCACCCTGGTGGCCACAGTGAAGATCTACTGGCTGACAGGCGGCGGCGTGTCGCGGGAACATGTCAACTTCATGCCCATCCTTGCCTACTCCGAGCTGGCAGCTATTCTTGGGACCTTGGCGGTGTTCAGCATCAAATGGGATACCGAGCTCCCTGAGTCAATGCGAAAGGCCCTGATGGCGCTGAAACTGCTTGCAGGGCTCTGCGGTATCTATTGCATCTACCTTTACCAGTCACGCGGCGCTTGGCTGGCCATACCGATCTTCGTCATTGTCGGGTGTGTTGTGTTTGTTCCTGGTAGAAATCGGCTGTTCAAGATTAGCGCAGCGCTCTTGGTGATGATCGCCATCGCTACTCTATACAGTTCGAGCGAGAACATCAGACAGCGTCTGATGAGTGTCCAGAGCGATCTGGTTTCTTTCGAAAGCAGGTCGGACCTGAACACCTCCGTCGGGACGCGCCTGCAGTTGTGGAACGGTTCGCTGCGACTTTATCGAGAGCATCCATTCATCGGTGTCGGCGTCAATGGCTATTCCAATGCGCTGGGTAAGCTGGCCAAGGAAGGTATCATCAGCCCAGAGGCTGCCTATTATCCACACTCCCATAACGAATTCCTGTTTATCGCAGTCGTTTTCGGCACTTGTGGTGTAGTGGCACTATTGGCCCTGTATCTTGTGCCTGTCGTCTTCTTCTGCTGCTATGGTGCCAGACAATCAGAGACTGCACGGGTGACCGCAATGATGGGCTTGGTGTTGTGCCTCGCTTTCGTTTCCGACGGCTTGGTGGACGTGATGTTCATCTGGCGTGAGTGCAGCCTGTTCTACACGGTCCTGCTGTCATTGCTGATGGCGGCGCTTTTGCGCTGGCGCAAGCCTGCTCCCGAGTATCTCGGCACCTCCTGAAGCGAAGCCGTAACGCAGGGCTTCAATCTGGGGGAGTCTGCCCACTGCCTTGACTTTTCCCCGCGGGAAATCAGTGCTTCTCCGGTGGTACCGATTGCTTGGTCTAATAGAGCAGACATTTTGGTGAAAAATGGGAAAAACGTTTAAGCAGAGCTTGCGCGAATACAATTGGGAAAAGAACTTCCTGATCAGACGCTGGAAATTGCGCATGCGCTTTGCGTTGATGGGCATGGTCAAATGGATCATGCGGCCGAGAAGGAAAAACCCTGACCTGTCAGCGGCCAGGAAAATCCTGATCGTCCGCAATGATCGCATCGGCGACATGATTGCGACGACGGCCTTGATTCGCAACCTGGCCAGGTGCGGTTATGTGGTCTACGTGTCTTCCAGGAAGCCCGCACTGGACATCATCAAGCATCATCCGCATGTCAGCGGTACCTTCGTCTATGACGACAGCAGCATGGGGGCATGGCTGCAGAGCATGCGGGCCGCCCGGCGGGAGAAGTTCGACCTGGCCGTTGATGTACGCTGCAATCGCTTCGTCGACCTGAAGAACCTGCTCTTCTGTTCCTACCTCCGGACACCGATCTTGGCCGGCTTCAACAAGAGCAGCCTGCCCACGTTCAACCGCCCGATTCCCTACTACTCACCCGAAAGTCACGTCACCGTACAGTTGCGCACACTGCTGGAGCAACTGCAGGTGAGGGCAGACGACCTGCACTACGAGCTTTTCGTCAGCGACGAGATCAGGGCAAGGGCAGGTTCTTTCCTGCAGACCCTGCGTCATGGTGGACAGAAGAAGATTGTCGTCTTCAACCCTTTTGGCAGCGTCCCGGCACGGTTCCTGTCTGATGAACAGATCGGCATCGTGTGCCAGCAGCTCGGCAGTCAATACCATGTCGTGCTGATCGGAGAGAAGGACCTTGTCCAACGCCTGAATGCGTTGGAACAGGTGTCGATCTTTGATTCGCAAAGCGTGCTGGATGTCATTCCGCTCATTGAGCAGGCTGATCTCGTGGTCACGGTCGATACCGCCATTGTTCATATCGCGACCTGCTATCAAAAGAACACAATCGCTTTCTACATCAATACGGTTCCCGTCGCGCCGGTCAGCACGGATCTCAAGATCGTGCGCTCCCATGAGATATTCCTGTTGAACAGCAAGCTGCAGGATTTCTACCAGGACAGTCGGTACCTCATCAAGAATGCTCCGGACAGGACGATCCCGGTCAATCATCTTGTCTGGGCGCCCAATAATCCACGTGCACAGCAGATCGTGTTCGACAGCGATCCGATTCGCAACGTGGAGGGGGCATTGTTCCAGGCACAGTTCGCTCGGTCCCTCGCAGCAATCCATGAAGCATGCGAGGACATGGCACAGCAAGCCGACAAGAGCAAGGAGCAGTCCCTGGAGGTGTCGTCAATGAACGGTGGCGCCAGCATGTGAAAACACCGGGCATGCGATTGGCGGCACAAGTCAGCTGTTCTCCGCCGCAGAGGCGGTTCATGTCGCGCCTCGGTCTGCAGGGCGGTGTGACCTACATCAGGATGATGTCGTATGAACCTAAAATTTTAGAAATTACCTTTTTAATCAATAGATTAGGTAATCAAAAATCAGATTTTTCGGTTTCAGCTACCCACCGAGCTACCCGGTTGCCAAGTGGCACTCAATGATACCTTGGCGCAAGTGCTTCAGCTATTCTTTCGCAAGAATTGTTGCCATACATTTCAGCTTATCCATGCGTAAGGCTAAGTGATGATGCCCATGATGGCGCAACGGTGAGAAAACCCATCTAGTACCATTAAAAATAGTCTTTGTCTTGAAGAACCCTTCCAGGGCCGAATCTATGCGTCATCAACGCACCAGTATTGGTTAGGAGTGATTGGTTCATGGGCCCGGTTGACAGCGAATGTGTTGCCGTCTATGCGTCGCTCGCTCTTAGTGGTTTTGCACTTTATACTGGATCGTAAACTCGGGGGAAATAATAAAGATGCAAGTCACGTCGATTGTCGAGAGCGACTATCAGCATGCGGTAGTCCAGGTCATCTGCCTGCTATACGAGGAGAAGTACCATCTGGTTTTTGCATCGGCCGAACTATGGCCAACCGAACTTCCCCCACCTGCTCACGAACAAGGGCTCACGGAGCCTGCGAAACGCCTCGGAGGTAAGGGGCGCATCTTTTATTCACGATATGTATTGAGCGCACAGGAGGCGCTGGCCTGGTACGAGCGTTGCAGGCAAGGAAAATTCGAGCTTCTGGAGGCCCAGGCAAGCTATCCAACCGCGCACGAGCCGTACCTTGAGGAGCCTTCGTGGCCGCAACTAGTGGTTGGGACAAAATTCCCTGTCTCAGGTGACGTGCCGTCCTCGGTACGTGCACATCACCTCTATCCCGAACGGGTGCCTCCTTTGATTCAAAGGTTGTTCGAACTACATCCGGAGCTTCGTGACTGGGCTTCAGACCGTATTCTCACGAGCTTTGAACGTTACCCCGAGTTGGCTGGCTCAGTTCACTTGCTTGCACCGAATCCAGTGTTTCGCAGTCTCCACGTGCGACTGCACGTCGCTGAAGACGGTAGTGAAAATACTGCTATTGAGATCACTCCCAGGGCGGGCATGACTTCCGAAGGACTACAGGTTACGGTCATAGAGCATCGTCCGACAGGCATTAGTGCCTATACGACCATAGCCTTCACAGCAACTCCTTACGTGCTTGTTAAGCATGTTGGTGCTGTCGAGGAGGTCGAGTTGTACATTAACTGCCCTCGCCGCGGCCTTTTGGAGTGGCAAGCTCCTTCCAGCTACATACGGCAGGCAACTATAGGGCTAAGCATCGTAAGTGCGCGTAAGAGAGTTCAAGTTCCACAGCCTTCTGGCGCGCACCCTGAAGAGTACGAGGTTCCGCTTTCTGAGGTGGCATCGACGAGCACACATCGTGAATCAGGCGGCCCTACGGTATTGCCTGCCGTATTGCGGAAACGAGAGTTCGAGAGAAAACGTTTAGACGAGGCAGAAAGATTAGGGCAGAAGTGGTTTCACCGCTCAAGAACCGAGGCCACTGAGTTTGTTCGCGCTCTCGTCGGGATAGCGCGCGAGCGAGTTTGGATTGTGGATCCCTACTTCGCGACTCCCGAGCTGTTTAGCTTTGCGCTTGCCACTAGCCATGCCGCTGCGAAGGTCGTGATCCTTACCGGCGCGAGCACCGCCATGCAAGCGCCCGATTCCATCGACGGCACCTTAGAGGCGGGTGAGCTGCTGCTACGCACACTCTCACGAACAGAGATGGCTCATATCGAAGTCAAGGTGATGACCGGCGACATGCCTACGGTGCACGACCGCTTTCTTGTCATCGACGACGCTGTCTGGTTCACGGGAAATTCACTCAATAGCCTAGGCGAGCGAGCAGGGATGATGATTAGCGCTCCCGCTCCCGATGTGGTGATCGCGAAACTTCAGGACATTCTGAATGATCCTGTGCGAACCAAGACGCTTGCCGATTGGGTCGCAGCTCGGAAGGCGAATAAAACAACATGAGCGGCGGAAACAAGAGTAGAGCTCGAGTCAAAGAGCTTCCAGCGGACGATTATGAGACCGTTCTTGCTCCCGTAATTGACTGGCGTCCACTTCAAAACTTCAGTGGCACGGCACAACCTGCTTTGCTGTGGGCAACGGTACCCCATGCCGAGCAGCTTTTAGAGGCAGACAGTCCACGCATTCCTGGCTTTGAAGCCATCGGAGCTCGGCACGCTGAAAATCGCAAGCGCAAGGAACGTGGGCTGCTCTTGGGCAGTAAGGTGTTCTGGGACGCTTTTCGCCGTTCTCGTCTTGTCATCCTCTTCGACCGCCACTCGGACCGTAAGCTCCTGCATCGGTTGCGTGATGAACTTGAGCCTGGTCGTGCGCGCAGTCTCCAAACACTTATAGTGCTGGCAGGCAAGGACGACAAGGCCTACTGTGCGCCCCTTGCCAAAAATATTCAGGAAGTACTTCTGAAGGGAAGTCCTCTGAAGTTTCACTACATCGAGGGTATGGAGTCATCCAAGTCCCCGTTTCCGCATGACCGGTTTGCCGTCACCGATGGCGAATTCTGGCACTTCGGGGGCTCGGTGGGCAGTGTCGAGCAGTGTCTTACAGGGTTCAGTCGGGGCTGGAAAGCCAAGGACTTGGGCGTCAAAGAGTTCATTGAAGCGACTCTAGCGGTCGCGGAGCAGTGGAGCAACATATGATTGATAAGCGACTTCTCCAGCTTCATAGCTGGATTTCCACGGAGGAGGAGCAGGTGAGCAGTGGGCGACTGGGGGCTGGTGCCTCCTGGGCCGCTCCAGCGAGAGCTGCCCTTACTGACTACTTCAAAAATCTGCTCGCACAGCTACCGAAAATTCCTCTGGAGGATGGCATATTGGCCTATGTCCAGCAATTTTCGCCGACGTTGGTAATTTCATCTCCCGCTGGTTCCGTCAATCCATGGCCAGCCGTAATCATGGACGAGATTGAGGCTTCTCTACTCAATCCACGTGACCACGACCATCCTATTGGCGATTGGCTTATCGCTGGCGCTCTCTTCGATTCGTTGGTGTCGCGCGGGCAGCCGTCCGACGATGGCGGAAACGTGGCTCGGCTGTTATCGGAAAATAGCACGCGAGTGCGGGCGTTTGCTGAGATTGTAGGAGCGTCCAGCAAAACTGAACGTGGAGTTGTCGTCGCTGCCATGCGCTCATTTATTCAAGAAGAGTGCTCTCGCCCTGAAAGCCATCTTCTACCAGGTCGTCATTGTGCGATTGGACCTGCACTCGATGCGTGGGCAGCCGAGGAAGACCTCGGTGCAGTTTGGGACACACGAGTATGGGTAGGACTCGATATGCTGTCCGAGCGTCTTGGAATGCTTACACCGTTGGCTGCGGTGAAGCCGGACGAATTTCTACCTTTGATTGAAGAGATCACTCCGTTTCCTTTGCAAGAGAGCTGCTTCTCCTGGCGTTCGATTACATTTGACCTCGACAAGGTCTTGGGAATGCTTGAGCGAGCACCGACGGTCATTGATGAGCAGAATGGGCTTTGGAATCGGAAGGTGTGCGCGCCCTTGCTGTTGCAAGCTGCCTTTGGCGTTATTGGCGAGCTCTCTACCCATAGGCAACGCGACGGAGCCCCACTCGCAGAGAGCGATGAACTGGTCGGCATCGCTCAAACGATTATTAAAAAGGCGCTCCAGCGTTCTGATGGTGTGCAGCTTGTGTCCCGATGGATGCGGTATCAAGTGCATGCAGCGACTTCTCGCATTTCAGACCCGACGTTTGAAGCGGTATTTAGCGCATCCTTGGTAGCGTTCGCTGAGTCAAAAGTTACTGCTGCCGACATATACCCATTGTTGTCTCAGGAATACCCAAAAGGTGGACCTTTCCCCGTTCAAGTTGCCGACGACGAAGCGCACTCTGCGTATGAGCAACTGATGCTTGCGACCATGCTCACGCAAGAGCGAGAAAGTTATCAAGAGGCATCCTTGCGTCCTTCCTTCGTAGCACTCCTGCGAAATGCAAGAACTCCGTTCTCGGTGCGCTATAACGAGAAGATACCTTCTTGGCGCCACCGTGTCTTCGCCAACGTCTACATAGCCGGCGCGGAAGCCGCGAAGTCCTGGCGCGAGGACTTCGAGTTCTTCGCTCCTGAACGGCGGGCTGCACTGCATTACTTATACTCCAACGACTCCTCTTTGATGGCGCCCAGTCTTTTTCTTGCTGGTGTGGGTCTGAGCCTGATTGACCTTTGTCTTGAAGCCGATGATACGTCGTCGCTTCCTTGCCAAGGCTTAGTCGTTTGGAGAGCGGTGTTCGAAGCAACCCAGATGCTATTTACTCACTGGAGTTTGTCTGACGAGACATGGCGTAACGTGGCCGCATCGCTATTCGCCCGCTACCCAGGTTGTTTGCGAGCACTCAACCCGTCTGACTCATCTGAGGAACTGCCTGTTCAATGGCTTTCTCAACTCGGCCGTGATGAAGGATTGGTAGCAAATGCTTTAGCGAATTTGCTCCATAACGGAATGGATGCGAGCACAATTTGTGGTTCTGTGCCAGCGCTGGAGGAAATGAGGCGTCGGATGCAGAGCTACCTCGAATGGGAGAGCGGCGCCGGCAGTCGCGCGCTCAACCGAGGGGTGAGGACTTATTTGGCCAAGAATTTTGTTGGCAGAACTGCTCAGATTGGGGAAAAGTAGGATGCGCGAGAGTGAAGGCAAAGTACGGGGTCATGGATGCCTAGCGCCACGCTGGGCTGAGAAAATGCGCCCAATGCTCTGTTGGATAGTGGCATGGACGTCTCCCCACAGCTTTTCATTGTGCACGCCACACGGTTGATAGGGTTTTCCCTCTCTCGTAGCGATCTCAGCACGACTTAGATTGCTTGTAATATTCAGTAGACGGTCCTACTACGGTTTCTGAATGGATCGCTGCAACTGTGGATCGCCAATTACTTCATGAATAATTGGAGGGGTATCTATCGCGCGACGGCTTTACGCAACGCCATCACAATGCCTACGATCTTCTCCAAAACCTCTTCTTGACTGTGTAAGCCAAAGTCTTCCTTTAATTGCGCTAAATTGTCTCGGGTCGTAGCGCTGACACGAGCGTTGATCCGGCCAGCTGGCTCTGAAATAAATCCAGAAACGTTCGGTTGTTTCGGCTTATTTTTCGATCCTTTGGGTCTTCCCATTTTTGTCTCCATGTCGGCAGAGCGCCGATCACCAATGCTATCGATTCTTAAAGCCACTCTTTGTTCAACGTGGAACGTGCATTGTATTATGACCTGAGACGACCTTTGTGGCCAGTAAGGAAGTGAATCCTTTCTCTTCAGAACCAATTTTTACGCGCAGTTTTGCCGTCTACGAGCCGCCCTAAAAAACGATGCAGGCTGTCCCCGTTCGTGCTGAAGAAATCCAGAAGCCGTCGAGAAAAAGTCACGCAATGATTGCGCATAACAATCGTCATTCGAAACTCGAAGGAGCGACGTGCCGATCGGTATTGCTTCGAAACATTGGAGCATGCCCGATACATCATTGGCGACTGGATTGGCTTATATATCCGTCGGCGGTCGCACTAGGCGAGTGGAATGAAGTCGACGTCTGAGGCGAACAGGTTTCGTTGGGCCATTACACACCTCTCTCCAGTAACTGCTGATGCCGACAAGCTAGTTGACATTTCGCGCACTTCTCAATTTTGCAACATGCTATTCTTGACCTTGGCCAAGTTCGGGCGGGCAGGTTTAGCATACCGCGAGAAAAGCCATCTGTTGCTATGAATGGAAGAGACGAAGTTGGATGAATTGAGATTGGCAATCCGTGGGTTCGGGCCAGGCTTGTCGAGGGGGCATAAACTCGGCTTGTAACCAATCATCGGTGAGAATCTCGAATATTCCCAACGAAGCTTCTCCGAACCCGTGTTGTGTTAGTTGCGTCTCCCTTCACCCTCTTCAGTGTTTTCGCTTTGGCGTAGTTGGAATTAACTTTATTGGAGACTATATGGATGATGCAGATAAATTTAATCACGCGCTAACGGCCGTGTTGTATGCCTTAAAGGCGGCAGGAAGTAATTTGGACGATATTTTGCTTTCGGCTAAGCAAGGCATGATCCACAATGCGATAAGACCTTTACCCCAAGACCAGGAGATTGTTGCTGAGGCTATAGCCCAGGTAATTCGGGAAATTGATCCGTCGCGTCGACCTACTTTCTTGCGTCGGCAAGAAGACATTCCGCCGGCACGGAGGCGGCCTGGGCCAGCCCTAGGAGGCGATAATATGCTGTGCCCTGACTGTAACGGCAGAGGGATAAACCATCATGGAGAAGATTGCGAGTTGTGCCAAGGGACAGGTGCAACCACACGTTATGAGTGAAGAGCAATCAAATGTATTCCTGCATTATCGGTGCCGAATTACCTAAACTGGGCGTTTCCATACGGGCAGTGAATAGGCGGAATCCGCGATGAGCATTGTCCGCGCTGGTGTGGGTTAGCACAGGAAAATCTTTAAGGTGCAGGGGAAGGGAAGGCCATCTGTCGTGCGCGCATCACACTACATGGCATCCCGCTGAAATGCAGGGATTCCAATGCGCAACGACAAAAAGACATCTGCGCAATTGCCAAAACGCGTACTCCTCATGATTCGCAAAAATTTAAGGGCACTGCTGAATGCTGTATGACTGCCTCATCAACTCTTGCTTAAACCGCATGGTATTGCGACGCCTCATCGGAAGTCGAAGATGATCGATCCGATATAGTAGCCAGTGCCTGCATGATAGTCGCCTGTCTAACGGACACCATCACTGACTGGGAGGAATTAGAATAGTCCGTGGTGAGCTAAGCAATTTTTTATTGTGCGTATTATCCAAAAGAGGAATTTGTGGATATCGTCGGCGGAGTCTATTCGGAGTCATGCGAAGTCCCCTTTTGGAACGCCGAATTAGGATCGGGTGGAAGAGCTGCGGCTGCCATCAGCAAATTATCGCCTCATAGCACGCTCCATACTTATGCGAAAAACTTCTCTAGTAGGGGCCTCACACAGTTAAAGGAGATGGGCATCGCCTTGGATCTCCATAGGTCGGATGCCGAAATTGCTTTTGCCTATTTCCATCCGTTGTCGAGGCCTCACATTGAGCCTCGTCGATCTGAAATATCTCGCAATAGATCGATTCAAGTATCAGCGCGCACAGTCCTCCGATTCGGCATGCTCGAAGGAGATGCTATCGTCGATGCTGAATATGCTGTATATGACCCGCAAACTCTCTATTTTCCTGAACCATACCGTGACAACGGCTCCAAGGCGAGGCAACTAGCAATATTACTGAACCGAGCCGAGCTGCGTGCAATTACTCGAAAATCTAATATCGGGCACGGGGCTAGAGAAGTTCAACGCACTCAAGGCGCGCAAGTTGTCGTCGTGAAGGACGGCCCCTATGGAGCATGGGTTGTCGAGGGGAAAATGCCGCCTCACTTTATCCCTGCCTATTACTCATCCAAGGTATTCAAAATCGGGTCAGGTGATGTGTTCAGTGCGATATTTTCGTTCTATTGGGGTGAAGAAAACCGATGTGCTCTTGAGGCTGCAGACCTCGCATCGCGCACGGTCTCGCAATACAGTACAAAGCCTATGTTGCCTGTGGACTCGTCCTTAGAGGGATGCACGCCAGTATTTCCTCGAACCACCAAGCATATTTTTTTAAATGGATATGCCAACACACTCGGTCGACGTTATAGCTTAGAAGAGGCAAGACATCGCTTAGAGGAGTTAGGGGCGGTTGTTAGCTGTCCTGTTTTAGATAGGCACAATCACGACATCTCACTGCCAGGTGAAGTATCGGAACTGCTCATTGCCGATGGTTTTCCGGACGACGCGCTTCAAGACAGAATGACTGCGGTGCCAGGCCGTCAGAATGCTCTTATAATACTTGCTGAAGATAGAGCGCCCAGCCTGCAGGAGGCTGCCGATAATCGCCTCGTCATAACAGACGATTTTTCCTCTGCGATATATTTGGCGATTTGGGGGAAATGTTAATTTTAATTTGTATAAATAGATTCGCTGCTTGCATTATCCGCGACACGGGGAGTTCGATCGGAAATGTCAGATGTCTACATTATTTATTCGAAAAAAAATAGGCGCGTTGTCAAAAGAATCGTTGACCTTCTCGCTGAGCAATGGGAAGTCTGGTGGGATCGAAACATTACGGGTGATTTTGTTACCGCCATTGAAGAAGAACTTCCCAAAGCAAAATGTGCCGTTGTACTGTGGTCGAATCAGTCGCGCAATAGTCAAAATGTGCGCGAAGAAGTCACACTCGCAAACCAACTTGGTGTGAAAGTTGTTCATGTCCGTCTTGATGACTGCTCTTTGCCTTACGGATTCTTGAGTAACAACACAACGGAGATGAAAGATTGGGACGGAGAGCCTGATCACGACGATTTCCAAGAACTCCTCGAGCGTATTGAGCTGATCGTCCCGCCTGAAATCGTGCTGAATTCAAAGAGCGTCGGGCCAGATAGCACGCGTCTCGTTGCGCCGCTCCCTATCATTTTTTTATCCGTCTCCTCGCACGAAACGCAACTACTTCCTCTGGAAGCTGTTAAGGCACTTCGTGTATTTGCGGCACCGGCGATTTTGGTCTCTGCCTATGATTTGCTTGATCAGCGTTGTCCCAAGGGCATCGTTAAGCAACTTGAGCAATATCGTGAACAAAAAGGGGCGGTGCTACTGGATTCGGGAAATTATGAGTCCTCGCGCTTAGGCGACGTTTCTTGGACACCGGCATTATTTCATTCCACCCTTGCCAATATTCCTCACGACTTCGCGTTCTGCTTTGATGTGATGGAGCCTGCGGCCGATGCAAGGAAGGCAGTGAAGGAAGTGGTCTCGGCTGTGGAAAGGGATTCGGCCTTCACCGATCGCCCTGTTTTGCCTATCGTCCATGCCCGTTCTGTAAAAGGGAAGGGTCATGACACGCAGAGCTTTCCTGGTGTGATTTACGACGTCGCGAAGGCACTTGAACCTCAAGTGATTGCCATTCCGGAGAGGGAGCTAGGGCGAGGGCTGATTGCCCGTGCCAGAACCGTCTTGAACATCAGAAGGAAGCTCAATAGACTTCCGTTTTATCAACCTCTGCATATTCTTGGTACGGGTAATCCGTGGAGCCTTGCGCTGCTTCTGGCGGCAGGTGCTGATAGCTTCGATGGTTTGGAATGGTGTCGAATGGTGGTAGACCGCCAATCTGATCGGCTCCATCATTTCCAGCACTTCGATTTCTTCTCTTACCAGGCATTAGTTGCCGATTCACCTGTGACACTAGCGTCTCAATCAAGCGATGAGGTGGATTTTGCTGGAAAGGTGGCTTTCCACAATCTGGATTACTACAGGAGCTTCCAGCAGCGAATTGAGGATGCGGTATTAACTGGCGGTGTTGAAATGCTACTGACTGGTTTGTTCGGGCGCGACAATGCCTTGCAGATTCGACGGGAATTGCCTGAGCTCTTCTCATGATATTTGCATCGCCTCAACAATTAATTGATGCCGTCGCCACGTTATGTCCAGACATTGCGCAAAGGGTGGCGTCTCACTCGGAATCTTTTTCTGAAGAAAGGCTCTGGTGGGAATTATCTGTATGTGTACTGAGCAGCCAAGTTTCGTTCCAAGTAGCGATAGCCGCCGCCGACGCCATCAGTGAATCTGCGCTTTTGCACGATAAGGACGTCCCGTTGATCGGGCTCGCGGACAAATTGGAGAATGTGTTGTCGCATGTAGTACGCGTTAGGGGTAAACATAAAACGTATCGGTTTCCGAATGCCCGTGCCAAGCAATTGGCGGAGACGCGACGCGTAGTAATAGCGGCAACTGACGGTTCTTTAGGGGATCTGCTGGCAAGATTTGCTGATGCCCATTCGGCGCGTGAGTGGTTGGTTGAGCATGCCTGCGGGTTGGGACCTAAACAGGCAAGTATGTTCTTACGCAATGTTGGGGTAAGTTACGATTTGGCAATTCTTGATCGACACGTATTGAATTACATGGCGGAAATCGGTATTGCGAAGAACACCCGCGGGGTGATTTCGATGCTCAATCGATATTTAGTGTTCGAGGCAGCACTTTCCGATCACGCTAAAACCTTGGGGCATTCAGTAGGGATATTGGACTGGGCGATATGGATCGTGATGCGTCAGGCCCGCAAACCTAATTTGGAGTTCATATTCGAATGAGCATTGTGACTTTGGTATCTGGAGGTCTTGATTCCACCTTGGTGGCGTGCTTGGCACAGGAGGAGGGCGTTGACCAATTTCCCCTGTTTGTCAATTACGGCCAACGCGCGCTGACAAGGGAGTTGGCGTCTTGTCGCGAGGCTATGAAATATCTTGGTTTACGAGAGCCCCGGGTCGCCGAACTTTCTGGCTATGGTGGTCTGATTCGATCAGGCTTAACAGACAAGGGATTGCGAGTACTTGAGGATGCCTTTACCCCAGGTCGAAACATGCTTTTTCTTTTGACCGCGGCGGCTTATGCATACCAAGTCAACGCAGATGCAATCTCAATAGGTCTCTTGAACGAAGACGTTAGCATTTTCCCGGATCAAACTTCAGCATTTGTAACGAATGCTGAGCAGCTGTTGGTGGCCAGTATGGGACGCCCGCTGAAAGTACTTACGCCGCTAGCAGAATTTCATAAGAACGATGTGGTGGCACTGGCGCAGCTCAAGGGTATTCGCGGGACCTATTCTTGCCACAAAGGCGATGAAACGCCATGCGGCGCCTGTATCGCCTGCAATGAGTTCAAGTTTTAGGAGGGGAAAATGGGTGGAGGTAGTAACGGTCGATGGAGCACACTCGGGGATATCAGTGCTCTAGAGAAAAAAGCCAAAGAAACGCTTCAAAGCGGAAAGCGTAATGTTTTTATTAGCTTTGCGACGGAAGACATTAATGAGGTTAATTTGCTGCGCGCTCAAGCAAAGAACGAGAAGAGCGATATTGAATTTAACGACCATTCGGTACGTGAACCATATAACAGCGAGCGGGCCGAATACATTAAACAAAAAATTGCCGAGCGCATTGCACGCACTTCGGTATGTGTCGTGTATTTGTCCGACAATACCGCGCAAAGTGATTGGGTACGCTGGGAAGTTGATAAGAGCGTGGAGTTAGGGAAAAAGGTGATAGCCGTCCACGCTAAGGATGGCTATCATGGCCCACGTCCGGAATGGATCACCCGGCACAATATTAAAATTGTGCCGTGGGCAGGGTTATCATCTGAGCTGTGAGACTCATGCAGTAGCCGCCGCGAGGGCTGCGGCTTTTCCATCGCGGTATGTTTTCATCTCCCACTCTGCTGGCTGTTCAGCCAGGAAAGCCAGTTCATTGGTCTCTGCATCGGCCGTTTGACCGAGCGCGTAGAGGCAGTTAGCGAACGTAGCATAGATCCACTTTCTGTCAGAACGATCGTTAAATGTCTGCGACGTGGAGATTTCACGGAGAATCTTGATGATCTCTAGCCGGGTTTTCTTCGCGAGCATCTGATCAAAAGACCTTTCATGGTCATCGGTTTGCAAATTGGCCCGATGGCTGTAGCAGGTCGCCAGATTTTCGCCGGTATAGTAGTCGCGCCGCAGGATAAATCCACGAGAATATAAACCAATTGCGAGCTCGAGCTGAGACCTATCTCCCGTTTGCATCCAGAGCCTTTTGTGAATTGCGCCTGAAATGCCGAGTGTTTCAGGATCATTGGATTGCTCCGGTTCCAGAACCTTTAAAATATCTAGTCCCTTAAGCAGGGCCTCTAACGGTGATGGTTGTTCAGACTTGTACGTTGACAGTGCGTACTGCTGAATGATAAATGGTTCATCCGGCTTCATCGCAGCCGCCGCTCCAAATGCTCTTGCTGCATCAGCATGCCGACTTTCCCTAAGGGCTTGCTCGCCAATGCGTATGTATGCACTGAGCTTTTCTTCTTTCGCTTCTGCTTCATCGAGCAGCTTGGCAAATTCAGTATTATCCAATCGCGGATGCTGAAGCTTAGGGAGATATGTATAGACAGGGCTATCGATTGATGACTCTCCCATTACTCGCTGGATAAGTTGAGTGAGTTGATGGCGAGCTCGAGTAGCCTCTCTCACCCCAATGTCTTCGCCCAGATGCTTGTACTGGAAGGTGTTAATGTGGTTCAGATCGAAGTGCAGTTTCCCCGTCTCTTCTTTCATAATAATTGTTGAGAAAGGGCGCAAAGCGTGACGTACGCCTAGCTCGTAGATCGCATTGACATTGCCGGTCGAAATATCAGCAATCACCAGGTCTGCGCGCAAGAGCATTTCATACATGGGGGTGTCGATAATTCCTGAGTGCATCACGTCATCAGCTCGCACGCACCGTAGGCCCAAATTTGAAACGGTTGGCTCGATAATTGCTGCGTAGGTTGCGTCGAGATCCAGAGTTCGTCCTGATTCATAGTCAGTTTTCTTTCCAAAGCCCATCACAACAAAACATACCTTTTGCATTGTAGTCGCCACAGTCGTACCCCTTTCATTGTTATCGTTGGCACTAGTGCTTTATCGATAGAACGCCGAAGCGTCGGCGCTTTCTTTTTTCTTACATAGGAAAATAGGCTTTGCGTTGATCTAAATGCATTATGTTTTCATAGCGGCGGACCACGCGATATAACGCCAGCGAGTTAGATGCATTCTTGGGTGGTTCATTTTCGAAAGTCACATTCAGGCCGATGGTCTTGCCGTAGCGTTCCACAGAGTCTCTTGCGACGACTACCCAGTCTCCGGTCTTCGCTGCACGCAGCCCAGGAAAAGGCATCGAAACAGACGTCATCGATAGTGCCTTTTCGTACTCGTCGATGGCCCGATTGAGATCATTTTCTGCTGCCACGAGCAGTCTTTGAATGCCTGCGATCAAGGATTCCAAGTTTGCGATGACCGACGACGCCCCTTCAATTTCATTATTCAGATTCGTCTGGCGATCCTCTAATTTTGATAGCAATTTCGACCTCGATACCGCTGCATAGAGAAGGTAGATCGCTCCTCCAACTTCGGCAAAGCGGATTACATCGTGAGTATGCGAAAGCCATGCGTACATCCCTAGCCCAACCGCCGCTGCAATATGGCCAATACGTATGGCGCGACCTCTTTTCTGGTGCCTCTGAACTGTATTTTTGACTGTTTCGAGTTCGGTGAGCTGCTTTCGTCGCGCATCCAATTGAGCTTCTAGCTCCTGTCGTCCCGGTTGGCTCGGCGCGGGGATCCAGATCAATACGGATTCACGACCTTTTAAGGATTGTCTCTTCTTGGGAACTGCTACGATGTGCATGTCAATCGGCGCCACCAGGGTTTGCTCTTGGTGAGAACCAGAAACGGCGTATGACAGCAAAGTTTGTCCTCGACGGACACTCTGCCCCTCTTCCACGTTCAACTTGGCGATCTCAATCGAGCGACTCGCGCTCAACGCGACCCACGCTGCATCCCAGGTATAAGTTGTGGTTAAGGGCGAGCTCTGATTTAATCTGTTTGCCTCGAGCAATTTATCGGCCTGGATTTGAATACGACGCAGCAGTTTGATCATGGCGAACCGCCCTGAGTAAACGAGTCGAGACAGGCTCCCATTTGTCAGCGGTGAAGTTTCAATGGTACTGGTGCCAAGCGCTTTGGCCACGCCACTATCGGCTTGGATAATGCTGTTGTTAATGGCGAGGATTCGCTGATGCCACTTTCCGAAGTGCTCTTGCAATTCCTTTTTTTGATGTGAGAAGGCTGGATCGATGAGAATATCGTCAACGCTAGACGGATAGCATCGAAACGCGTTGTCCAACGCGGCTAGAACGTCCTTGATAGAGGAGAATGGTGCAAGTTGTCTCGCTAGTTCAAGGTGTGCTTGGCTAAACCAACTCGCATCGATGACTGCCATGTTGGCGTATGCCACACCGCGCGTCTGGTCAAATTGACCGGCGGCGCGCGCCGCAAGAATGGAGGCTACCGAGGCACGAAGGTCTTGATTAGACTTGCGATAGATGCGTGCAGATCTATCAGCGATGATCATGGCTTCTCGAGTGGCTTTAAGACGCCGCTTGGAGAGGAGCACTCTGGCAAGCCACTCGTTACCGACAGGGTCGAGAGGGCGAATCGAGACGGCATTGCGCAGATGCTGTTCTGCGATACCTGTCTCGTTTATGTAAAGCGCTGTGCGAGCCTCGCGCAACTGTTCCGCGGCCTCAATTGCTCTTGGCTGATAGATGGCCTCAATACCCCCATCAAGGGAAGACGCATCAAGTAGAAGTTCCAAATTGGGTGAATTCTCTGATCGGAACGAGTTGATCCTCTCAATCTCGGTATCCGAGATGCCTGCAGGATCGAGCAATCCTGTGTTATCTAGGTCAATTTCTTGGTTGAGGTCTCGAAATTGAATTTCATGGATAGTGTGGATAATGCAGTTGCAGATGGTCTCGGCTAATGCCAGCCATCCCTCGCCGCTTTGTGGCCGCGCATAAGTGGCAACGGTTTGATCTTCCATTACCTCCCGTTGGAACGCCGCCAAGCGCTCATCCTGCACGAGGTGATTCTGATCGTCTAATTCGTCCCGAATAATGAACGGCAGAATACGCGTATTGCTTTCGTCCGCCACGGCAGCACGATATTCTACGTGCGTATGGCTGATTCCATCAGTCTTGACGCTAGGTCCGTATGTGTCGCCCAGGAAGAGAACAAGAAGCTCCGAGCGGCGAACCATGTCGACACTAACTACCTCAGGGGGGGATATACTGGCCCCATTATTATCAAGATTTATCGCATGTAAGGGAGGGTAATTGCATGCATTGATTTTGTGTGCGAGCAAGGCTCTTAGCTCGCGAAATTCTTCGAATCTCGATGAAATGAAAACAGCAGTCTTGTTGACTGACAAAATATCCCCCCCAGAATGAGTGTCAAGCAACTGGACGGCATAGGGCCCCTGTCGATGCCGTCGCTTAACGTAAATAATTCTACTAGCTTATACCTTATGGCCTCAATAGTTGAGATCCTTGGAGGGCGGACGTGAGAAGAATTCAGAGCTTTCGGTAAGTAGGAGGGACGATGCTCGATACGGCATCGGCCTCCAGCCATATGTTCTTGCGTCGATGAACGGACACCTATTTATCGATACTGTCGAGCAAATTGAGATGCCGTCTAGTCTTGGGGCGCGTGAAGCCGGAGAGCGCAGAATGGAGCAGAAGAATCGCACCGCTTGCACGGTGTCAGCTCCATAGTAGGATGGTGCAGGATCGGTGCGCAAGATAGGCGCCATAGGTGGACGGGGGCTGAGTGGCGCACAACTTTAAGATGACTAAAAATATATCCCGAATTCGGGAAAGGTTCTGGCGACCGCGCATCCAGAATGTCTGAAATGTGATTGAAGAATGTCGTAAATTGAAGGGATGGGGCTATTGTTTTAGATTGTTCGAGCATTTATGCTCCAACCGGGGAAAGTGGTGGGTATAGATCTTTATTCTTCAATTTATATAAAAAATGGCAGTCACTATTCAGAAAGTAATCTACGGCTTTACCGCACGTAGAACGGCTCCAGGTATTATGGTTTATCTCACCACAAATACTTGGGATGATTTCGGATTCAAGACTCTCTTTTCTTTGAGCGTCGAGAACGAGGAGGGACAACTCTTTCGAATCGGCGATCTAAAAATTGGTTACGTGGGACAGCCTGAAGATAGTGCAACTCGAAACGCGATTAACGACGGCATCGCAGAATTGCCGCCTGGTTTCTTCTCGTTAGGACAAGATCCCGACTACTACAAAAGACTGAGTGAACTGCCCGAGAGCCTCCGCGTTGTTCTACTAATGTCGCTGAAGGATGCTGTACACGATCCGAGTTTGCTTGGAACTGCGCAACAGCAGAAAGTCTTTGGTACTTCTTTATTGCGGAGCTTGACCTTAAACACAGTGCAGCAGCAATTTGCTCGTGTGCTAAGAGGAGGTGCCTTATTAACCCCTTTCCATTTCTCCTATAGCCTCGCGCAAACGGACGAGATTGCTGGAATTGAATTGGAGTTCAACGTACGGCCTAGTTCTAAGCCGCCGACCAATATCCATGTGCTCATTGGCCGCAACGGAATCGGTAAGACCACTTTGTTGAACAATATGATTTCGTGTCTTGTAGATGAAAATGCCGATCATGAAAAGGTGGGAAATTTTTATGATCTAAAGCAAGACGGAGCTGCGATTAACAATGGCTATTTCTCGAATGTCATTTCTACTTCATTCAGCGCCTTCGACCCATTTACTCCTCCTGCTGATCGAGTCGATCTCAGTGATTCGATTCGATATACCTATATCGGCTTAAAAGAGCTGCTGGATTCTGGCAATGCCCGACACAAGGATATTCGCGATCTGACCGAGGAATTCTCGCGTAGTTTTTCTGCATGTATGGGGCTCGAGAAAAAGCGCGAACGCTGGGTTGAAGCAATAAAGTGCCTGGCATCGGATCCAAATTTTGCGGAGATGCAGCTAGACTCTCTGCCCTTGGTAACAGACCCGTCTGAGCGCGAAGGAATTGCCCGTCACTTCTTTGCGAGAAAAATGAGCTCGGGCCACGCGGTTGTCCTGCTGATTCTGACGAAGCTTGTTGAACGTACTGAAGAAAAAACTTTGTTGCTCATGGATGAGCCGGAAAGCCACCTGCATCCTCCGTTACTTTCGGCGTTTATTCGGGCGCTTTCCCTTTTACTAAATGATCGAAACGCGGTAGCCATTATTGCGACGCATTCGCCCGTGATTTTGCAAGAGGTAACCAAGAGCTGTGTTTGGAAGTTGCGAAGAACCAGGCTAGAGCTGCGCGCAGATCGGCCAGATGAGGAGACTTTTGGGGAGAATGTGGGAATCTTGACCAGAGATGTTTTTGGACTTGAGGTCACCAAATCAGGGTTTCACGGTTTGCTGGATAAAGAAGTGCAGGCTGGAAAGACTTACGATCAGATAGTCTCTGAGTTTGCCGGGCAAATTGGCTTTGAGGGTAAGGCAGTCTTAAGGGCGCTCCTGCGTAACCGCGATGGCATGGGGCTCTCATGAGGATGATGACTAATCCCGCTCAGGGAGCGGCCTCGGTCTATGTCACTTGTGTCAATTCGGTTGGAGACGTTGATCTTAGAAACAATCTAAGCAGTGTATTGCCGCAGATTAATGCCGGCTATACGGATTTCGATGCTAAGGCGATTGCAGGCGAACTTTATCAAATTCCGCCAGATGAACGTGCACCGACGGCCACTTTCCTCAACGTCGCCTCGAAACAGGACTTCAAGAATTTGTACACGCAGCAGATGGCTACGTTGGGGAAGCCGGCTAGAACCGACTATGACCGTCTGATCGCCTCGGCACCCAAAGGGAAATGTCCATTATGCGGTTACGGGCAGGCCAAGACGCTAGATCACTATTTGCCAAAGTCGAAATATCCCCAGTTCTCGGTATATCCCCCCAATTTGGTGCCCGCTTGTACGGATTGTAATTTCGGAAAGCGAAGCTCTATTGCAAGAACGAAGGATCAACAGGGTATTCACCCTTACTTCGATTCTCATCTAATGGGCGACCAATGGTTATTTGCTGAGGTCGTCCCTGGGTCGCCGGCTACCTTGCGATATTTTGTTGAGCCACCCTCAAATTGGGATCCATCTGATAAGGCTCGTGTGAGATCACATTTTGATTCGTTGAAATTGAGTGCGCGATTGGCCGTGGAGGCAGCTGACGAACTTTCCAATGTACGCGATACAATCCGCCGGCATTCTGCGGGTGGTGGTGCTGCACAAATTAGAGCGGATCTCTTGGCAGGGGCGGAAGATAGATATGCCATTCAAAAAAATTCATGGCAGACGGCTCTTTATCAAGCTTTGGCTGTAAGTGTCTGGTATTGCAACGGAGGTTATGAGGAAGTGTAGAAGTGGCTTGGCCGGTGTACTAGTTTGGTCAAGACAGGTAACTAAATGCATTAGAGATACCAGGACCTGCCTTACCTCAATTTCATTCAGTAGGTAACTACGCTGGAACCGGCCACCAGAGTCTGCTATCGATGAGCCTCAAGCTAATCGCTCGGGTGATTTTCCATCCTAAATTGCCCCCATGTTTAAATCTCACTTCTGCCTATTGGCTTGAAATACTTAGTCAACATTTCCTTCAGGAAGTCCTGTGTGTGCGGGGAATTGCGAAAAGCTATTCGGTAGTAGCTATTCCTGTAGCCTGCTGAAGGCGGTACGCTGGTGTCCCAGCGCTGGTGAGGCGATCTATTCATCCAGCGGTGAGTGCGTCGTCAGTCCTTTATAGAATAACGCTCCTCTCTGTCCTTGAACGCCTTCTTCCCGCCTTCCAGAAGGGTACAGATGGCTTGCCTGATTCCCGGAGCACTTTCCTTGCTGGCGTGCTCAATGGAGCCGCTATGGTACCGAATACTAGGGTAGGCTTGAGTTGTAGGCCGATCCGCCACTGCCACAATAATTTGCTCTGCATCGGTAGCAACGACCAGATTCGGGTTAGCCCCTCGAACGTGGGATCAGCCTTGATCCAGCAGTATCGGTCTTGGTCCGGAGCAAAGAGGTCATCAAGGGAATGCGCATCGGAACCATGAATGCATGGTTTCAACGAGCCATATTGCCGGACGATCTCGGATTCTGGGGTTCCTTCCTTCTGGCCAAGATAATGCTCGCGGTCTTTTGGGTTACCTGAAAACACAAAGTCAGCGGATCGGAGCAGCTTATCTCGGGTGGCGGAAAAACCGTTAATGGGAAGCCCGCTTACGGGCGCGTGGTTGTTAGAGGAAAAGTGATCGCTCATTGAAACTCTTTTAAAGCAATCTTCTCGTCCACATACCATCGGATGAGGCACTCTCGATCGCGACAGGCAGTTTCACGGTAGTTCCAGGCCTGCCGAGCATGTGCCTTTAAGGCCGTTTGATCATTGGCCGCAAACTTGGCTTTGGCGAATTCATCGGCCAGTTCCCGGTCATACTGTGCAAGTTCGGGATCCTGGCATATCAGCTTCTCCGCATAAGAACGCGCTTTGTTGCAGTCGAAGCTGGTCTTCTGCACGGGCGGTGCCTCTGCGGCCTTCGGTTGATCTTTGCTGACGCTCATGCCATTTGAGGCTAGCCACGCGACGATCGGGGAACCTTCTAAAGAGGCGTTTGGCCATCCAAATCCCTTTGCGATGGCCTTGTTCGCTGTGTAATCGGTTGTTTCCTTGTAGACGATTGTTCCTTTTCCAGTGGTTTCATCAATCGAAAACGCGGCGATGTCCGAACCACAGAAATGCGCTTTACACCCCTCGGCAAAATAGTGACCGTTCTTGCGCTGAATTCCATCTTTATCGCTGACATAAAGACGTTCAGCGATTTTCTTCCAGTCGCTTGCTGACACTCCATAGAAGGCAGCTTTGAAGCGTGCGTCGTTGATGACGTCGGCTGGGTGTTTGCTCTGTAGCCAACTGTAGTCTGGAATCCTCTTGCTATTCTCGTTGTTCTTCGCGCCCTGATTACTATTGGTTCGCTTATCGGTGGTATTTGGCGCTGAAATATTCTGAGCTTTGGCAGGGCTATCGACGCTCGATGCGACTTCTGTCTTTCCTGCCTCGTTGGACCGAACCAAAGCGGACAAGACTAATAGGGCGACAATAAAGCCAAGGGTCCATGCTTTCGCTTGCGTGGGGTCTGCGGGCACAGCAAACGCGGGTCTAGGGGTGACTTCGGTGAGGACCCTCAGAGAAAATTGACGGTCTGCCTCGTCAATTTCTGCTTTAGATTGGGATTTTTGTCTGGAGAAGGTCCGGATTTTGAAGAAAGCGTAGAGGAGGGTCCCAGCGACGAGGGCGCCACCAAGCGACAGATTGCCGGAACTCATGATCAGCCATCCGACGACGCAGATGACGAACGGCCAGAGGAGGGCAGGTCGAGTCGGCCATTGAGCGATAGCTGTGCTTAAAGTATTCGCTGCAGCATCCAGACCTTCATGGTCTCCGGCGTGCTCGCTACATTGTTTTTCGACGTCATACAGAGCACGCATCGCCTTTTCTTTTTCGGCGAGCGAAATAGTGCCGATATCGACGGCGAGGCGAATGGCGCGAGAGGTAACCTCAAGGTCGCCGGCGATGCCGTTCAAGAACTCTTGATGATCATCTAGCGTGGCAGCTTCAGCGACATCTTCGTGAGCAACGTAGATGCCGTGGGAGAGAAAATACCGTCGGAGGGTATCGATGAGGCGGTTCTGGAGCAGCTCTACAAAATCCTTTGTGGCTTGTTCTCGCTTGGACAGGCGAGCGGCACTGTTCGAGTCTATCGATGTGGCTCCTGTGAGGCGCGGATCCAGACGTCCAGATGATCTTCTGCTATTCAAATTTTGAGTGTAGCGAATTCCGGTACCTGGGATGCTTGCGGTGACACGTCCGCGCGTGTTGTAGGTGAATCCCTTTGTACCAAGCGAGGCACTTACACCTTTCTTACTCAAATTGATGCGCACCCCTGGAGCAATTTTTATGCTCTTTCTGAAACCCCATCCCATACCCATCCCCTAAATGTTTGGTCTTGTTCGATTTGATCGTCCAGCTTGGACAAGGAGAATTACGTCTTGCAGTTTATCAACTTGCCTGTGCCATTCGCGCGGTGCACATATCTAACCAATATTATCCCGATATTGTTCGTTGGCGTCAGCGCTGGCTAAAGTCGAAATTTAAATCAAATTTCCTTGCAGGAAGCGTTGAGCTTCTTACGAGGCGGGCCACGACTCGAAACATGCTTGGTATGTTCCGGTCACGTCCCGTTTTACTACGACCGACCAGCCACAGCCGTCCTCTCTTTGGCTGTTTTCCGGCACTTCTCAATTTCCTTTTGTTCGGGTTCATGGCGCTTGTGCTGCTGTCCCTTGCTGCGACATGTATGACCCAGGCTCAGCTGATGGGGATCGTTACTGACGAAGGCAAAATCCCAGCCGATCCAGACTATGGGGCCGAACGTGTGCACCTTGTTCTTAGGATTCGGCTTTGATTGGCCGATTTTCCTGCAACTGCTCGGAGCGGGTTTCCCATTGGCGTGCGGGATCGTGGCCACGGTCGAGATCGTCTTTGCGGTGCTGGTACCGATCCAATTTCGACGAGAAAACATTCTAAATGATGCAATACCCTTCGCCTTTCGGTCAGATCCGTGGCGGGAAACCTGCGTCAGATATAAATTTAGGTGGGGACGATGCGGGAATGCCAGCCCATATTGAATTTCTGGGTAAAAGGACTACGAGCCGGCGTCTGGACGCTATCACAACCTTTGCTCGACACCGTTTGCGGCGCGCCCATCCTCTTTGCCAGGCGATTGGTTTCGGGGCGGATGCAGGAGTTATTCCTTGTATGCGCCAACGGTGTAGCCAACGTCTAGCATATGTCTGGCTGGTGGCGATCCCCTATCGCCCTTAGGCCCGTTCATCGATTTGAGCGAGCTGCTGATGGGGAGCTTTGAATGGAAAGGCTACGCGGGACGGGCCATCGGTCTCGACTTCCCCTTATTGTCTTTTGGAAACTCATGAAGCTCCAGCTGAGTCATGGGTGCTTGGCCGTGCGGCCGAAATTTTCCGGAAAAGTTGCGCGGTCGCGCGGTGTTTTTTGGTCCCAATTTGGTTCTAGCCCATGCAGAAAGGCGTGGCTATAGTTTGCACCACACCAACTGATCAATCCAGCCGAAAGGAGCGAAATGTCAACACACGAAATTGTTGCCTTTGATCAATTGCCTAACGCCGCCTATGTTGGCGTCAATACTGTAGCCATGCTGTTTGGCTGCAAGCCGGTGACAGTATGGCTGCGAGTTCGAAAGAATAAACTGCCTCGCCCAAAGAAATTTGGTGCACACACTCGCTGGAATGTCGGCGAACTTCGCAAAGCATTGGAGGTGCCGGCGCAATCTATTTGCTGATAACCGGAGAGCTTGCGTCCGCAAAATGCGGAAAAGGAGGTGATCAAGTCAGCGTGCGTGCAACATTTATCGATAGGTGAAGTATGACATTTTTAAACGAAAGTCGTAAAAAATATCCTTGGCGAAAGGAGCCAATTCCCCCTTATTTTGCTTTGGACACGAGAAAACTCTCTACCAAGGTGCAATCTGCCCTCTCGGGCATACAGAAGAATTCATTGACCCCAATTGAGATCGCCTATCCCGCGTTTGCTACGTCGGTCGGTCTTGCAGTGCAACCCTATGTAAGCATGAGTCCTCGTCCAGGTTACTCATTTCATATAAGTCAATACTACTTCCTGGTTGCGGAATCGGGAGATGGAAAGTCTCCGGCTGTGAAAAGTGCGTTGGCTCCGCACATCGCGCACGATAAACAACTTCGGGAACTCTATAAACAAGAGGAAGTGCGGTTTCTCGCACAGGAGCAAATTCACAAGGAGAAGGTAAAAAGGCTGAAGGCGAAAATTCGAAAGAATCAAAATGATGCCAGCCTGGCTCAGGGGTTGGAAGAGGAATTCCTTGAGCTCAATGCGGCTAAGCCGGTGCCACCGCGGGATCGCAGCCTCATTATGAATAACGTTACTCCGGAGGCCTTGTTACATGCGCTCAAGGAGCCTAATAGTTCAGTCGCGTTACTCTCAGATGAGGCGGGAAACTTGCTTAACAGTCGCCTGTTTTCAAATTTCGCGGCCCTTAATTCCTTGTGGAGTGCAGGTTTGCCGCA
Source organism: Herbaspirillum sp. VT-16-41 (assembly GCF_001994935.1). Classification (NCBI taxonomy): domain Bacteria; kingdom Pseudomonadati; phylum Pseudomonadota; class Betaproteobacteria; order Burkholderiales; family Oxalobacteraceae; genus Herbaspirillum; species Herbaspirillum sp. VT-16-41. Next base: position 142,237 of record NZ_MUXB01000121.1, on the reverse strand, counting down.
AGTTGTAGATCGTAAGACAAGCGAGAGCTATTCGATCGGGCAGGCGAAGGTGGCCCTGTTTGTCAGCGTTCAATATGGGCCATTCAAGAACTATTGTGATCATGCCGGAACTCTTGCCCGGGATAGTGGATTGTTTGCCCGATGTTGGATGAGTTCCGCGCACGTGCATCACCGACAGCCGCTGGTGCTTTTTGAAAATCAAGATGACGGAAAACTTGAGCTAGAAGCATTTCACACAAGGGTAAATCAGCTTCGGGAAAGGGGGGCGGTTCCAGGGCATAAAAGAGACCTGGCATTTTCTGCCAGCGCAAGGAAATTGTGGATTGAGCGCTTTAATGCGTTTCAACTTCTCATTCAGCCTGGCGAGAAATACTTCGAGATCCGCGATTTCATCAAGAAGCATATGGAGAACGTGTCGCGCCATGCAGCGATGCTTCACGTGTTTGAATACGACCACACAGATGAGGTGTCCGTAGATACTCTTGAACAAGCTCTTGTTGTTGGAGAGTGGTATATCCAGCACTTTATCGAGCTCATGGTGCCCAAACCTGGTCCTCCCCAAGAACTGCTTGATGGTGAAGTGTTGATCGAGTGGCTATATGAGTATTGTCATACTGAAGGGAACGACCGTATCAGCAAAAGTAAGCTGGAGGGTTTCGGACCATCAGCCCTTCGCCGACGCTCTCGTTTAAATCCGGCGTTGATATTTTTAGAGGCCCACGGAATGATACGGTTTGAGGATAATTTTCATATCGGTGCCCGCAATCCGACCCGTTATATCGTTGTTACTTCGAGTGAGCAACATCAATCCAGGCGTTTTGCCTCCGCCTTGAGAAATATGGGGAAAAGCAGATAGAAAAACCGCCCGAGATTGTATCGGGCGGTTTTCCATTTTCATATGTAAGAGAGAGCGTTCTGGCGATGTGCGGGGTGGCGGGATGTGGCGATTGTCGTCTCGGTTCTGCCTGGCGCGCTTCATTTCTGGCCTGGTGGAGTACATCTCAAGCTGAATTCATGCATCAATTCTCGCGTCAAAAGTAGGTCTTTCATGAATTTGAGGCGAGGAGAGATAGGGGGTTTTCTGTCCTCCGGCGCGTTTGGCAACGTGAACGCGTTGCCAGTCCCCGCGACTAGCTGGCGTCTGCGCTAGCAAAGATGCTGAGCCGGATCGCAGCCCGGCGACGGCGCTATCGCGGCTGATCTGGGGTGTGTTTGCACCACGATGCGTGGATACGCTATCTGTCGTCAAGCGCGCAACCAAGTCAGGGAAGCCAAGCGCACTATTTGGCGTGGTTAAGCTCAGGTTGTCGACGAGGAATGGAGCTCAAAGAGATAAAAAAATGAGGCTGTCGTGAGAAACGGCTAATCCTGCCAGTCATTAGCAGGATTAGCCGCTCCTTGAGCTAATGAGTGCAGAAAAGTGCGTCTAGCCCATCCAATCGCCCTGTTCATCTATTGATGTCGGTGACCTGCATTGGCGCTTCTGGTACCCATTGCATTGGCGCGCGAGTTAATCGCGTAAATTTTTACTGCGTGCGTAAGTATGTATATGAGGAATGGCTATCAAAAATAGCCTATTCAAGCAATGTGGCATTCGAAAATCTGATCTTGGATTGGATGCGGATGTTGATGAATTCTGCTTCTTTATGGAATACGTAGCGAGAATGTATCCCATATCAGTTCAGATAACTGCGTGAGCGTTAGCTAATAGCAATTCAATTTTGCAAGGGCTGGCTGTCTGGCAGCAGCTCAATCTCCAACAGAACTCGCTTCGCTGGCGAGGCGAACTCAATCAAGATCATGAACGATATAGACAAAATTCAGAGAGGGCTGAAGGGATTCGTTCGGCCCAGAAATGGTGTGGGAATATCGGGCAGCATGGCTGTCACAAGATGCGATGCCTGGTCGAACAGTCAGCTCTATATGATCGAGCAGTTTGTTACGGATATAGAAAAGGGATGGGCGGGGGGATTCACTGAAGAGTGCGCCAAGTATAGCGGCATCAAAACGTACCGCCAGCTCTTCCTGGGAAAAAGGTACTACCATCTTCTGAATAGCTGGATTCGCGCTTATTCCGGTCTGTATAGATATTCAGCTCGTGTTCAGCTGTTCTACGAGGTGATCGAAGCGATGAATTTGTTCGATTGCATGGGGAAGATCCCCTTTCGATTTGGAGATCCTGGCCAGACTGATGCCTATCAAGGCATTCGCTATATGGATTGGTTCCACGCGCTGATCGAGAATATACGTATACGCTGCCGTTCCCGTGAATTTAAGGAGCGAGAACGGCTACGACGTGTCAATGCAAAACGTAACGAAAAGACTGTGCTAGCAATGGAAGAGAAGATGTTTTCGGAGAGGGGGAGATCTCGCTGGCTTATTCTATCTTTGACATTGCAATATAAAGCGGCATATCGCAACCAGATTACTCCCAGTATTGTCCAGAGGCATAGAGAAAAATTCTTCTCGTCCCGTCGCTCTAACAAGCTGATCCGGGGAATCAAGAGCTATGTCTGCAGGATGGAGCAGGGTAGCGATACTGGCCTACACTTGCATATGATCTTGTTTTATTCATCGGACAGCAATCGTGACGAAAGGATTGCAAAGAAGATCGGAGAATACTGGAAGGAGGAAGTGACCCAAGGCATGGGCGAATATTGGAACAGTAATGCTGGATGGCTCAAACACGGTTATACAAAGCACGGCCATGGCGTTGGGGTCGGGCAGATCAACTGGAACGACCATGAAAAGCGTGAAGCGTTGCGAAGAAACCTGATATATCTCACTAAGCCCGAGCAAGATCTTATGGTCAAAGCCGATGAAGGGATACGCACATTCACAATGGGGCATATGCCGATAAAGGCCAGCTCCGGACGGCCTCGCGGTAAGGGAGCCGCATTAGGGAAGGAAGTTTACAGCTGAATTCAGGATCTGGTGCACAGGAAAAGGAAGTGAAATCCAGCCTCCTTCAACATAAGGGCCAATGTGAATCATGAATGCCGCCCAAGCAGTCCTTCCAATGGTCGCAGACTCTGGATTCAGAATTCAAGAGAGGGTACTTGACTCTCTGCCTAACGAAGCTGTCCCGCGAGCATTTGAATGGTCCTTATTTTAAGCATCTGGTTACGTTCCCGGCAGCGGCTGTCATGTTTCCTTGCATGAGCCAGACTCGGCTCGGGGCCGAACTGCTAGTTGGCGTTAGTCGTCAATGACTATTCATGAACGCTGGCGCGGTCAATGCTCTCAGTACCTAACGTCACTTTGACGCCATCGGTACCAAGTTTCCTTTAGCCCGCTGGATGGCTAGAAATGAGGGAAATACGTCATTTCTCGAAATTGCGGTATGGATCATGATTGTCAATTTCAGGAAGGAGCTTGTAATGTCGATCAGAGTTGCCATCAACGGCTATGGGCGGATTGGTCGTAATGCGCTGCGCGCGGCCTACGAAAGCGGCAGGCGCGATGACCTCGAAATCGTCGCAATCAACGACCTGGGCAGTGCAGAGATCAACGCCCATTTGACGCGATTCGATACCACCCACGGAAAATTCAGTGGACGCGTGGACGTCGATGGAAACACGATGGTCGTGGAGGACGATCGCATTGCCGTGCTATCGGAGCGGGATCCCACCCGTCTGCCGTGGGCGGCAATGGAGGTCGACGTCGTGCTCGAGTGTACGGGGCGCTTCGCTAACAGGCAGCTGGCGTCGGCTCATCTCACAGCAGGCGCACGGCGTGTTTTGATCTCGGCCCCCGCAGGGAAAGATGTAGATGCGACCATTGTGTACGGTGTCAATCACGATACGTTGAAGCCGCAAGACCGCGTCGTTGCTATCGGTTCGTGCACAACTAACTGTCTCGGCGTGGTCGCCAAACCGCTACACGACCACATTGGTATTGTTGCAGGGAGTATGACAACGATTCATGCGGTCACTAATGACCAGGTTCTCACTGATGTTTACCATGAGGATATGCGACGTGCCCGGTCGGCGCTCACTTCGATGATTCCTACGAAGACAGGGGCCGCCTCGACTATTGGTCTAGTATTGCCAGAATTGGACGGTCGATTGGACGGATTCTCGATCCGGGTTCCAACACTGGATGTGTGTTTGCTAGTTCTAAGTTTCTCGGCGGCTCGTGAAACCTCCGTCCAGGAGGTCAACGCTGTGATGAGAGACGCCGCGTCTATGGGACCGCTTGCGGGGATTTTGAAGACCAACGTTTTGCCTCTGGTATCGACAGACTTCTTACATGATGACGCCTCGGCGACCCTCGATTTAAGCTTGACCAAAGTGGTCGGAGGTACCCATGTGACCGTTCATGCTTGGTACGACAATGAATGGGGGTTCGCGAACCGTCTTTTGGATAACGCAATCGCCTTTGGTGCGCTTCCGTATTAATTCTGCTAAACATTAAATTAGGCGCGGCCTCTACGCTGGCTTATTTAGACGAGCGGCCGCGTTCAATACACCTGTGGAAATTATCGATACAACTCAGCATAGCGTTTAAAAATTATCTGTCATTGGATCTAGAACAATTTGATCCAATAAACACCATAGCTGTTTACTGAAAACGGTATTGTGGTCAGGCACGATAGACTCGTGGCTTGCGACGTTCCAAAACGGCTCATGCGCGGGGCCCAGCGTACTATAGGACTTCTGCCGAGGTGGCCCGTCTTTTGCATTTCTCAGTTTATGTCGGAAGGGAGTGTGTTGGAGAATTGCGTCGCAGAACAAACGGGAGCGTATTACATCGACCTTGTTGAGGATGCGGCAGACGCCACTTTTACCTTCAGGCCATTCAGAAAAGAGCCGGAAGACTACAGCTGCTGGTCCCTGACGGTAGCCAACTTCCAGACCAAATATGGAGAAATGGACCATCTTGAACGCTGTAGGTGCCAGTTGTGAGCCGTGCAGAAATGGCACGAGATATTGCGCTTCCTCCATCACAGGCCACAATCTTCTTCATCGAGCAATTACGCGCGTAGCTTTTGCCGTTGCAGAGGCATTAGATCGATGTTCTTGTACAGATTAATTGCTGGAGACGGCCATAGATCACTCGTCACGGAGAACGTGGGTTCCAGATTTGAGATTTGGACGATGCCGACATTTACAATGGTTAGTTATCCTCAGTATTTTCGAGCGATCAAGGAACATGAAATTTAGCTGTACAGGTTCTAACTGTTGTTGTGGTGAATAACTAATTTCGAGAAAAACCAATGCAATATCAAACCTTTATTAAGATTTTGGACGCAATCTGCGCTGAGGCACCCGCGGAAAACAAGCGCTATCACCCGGAGCGCGGAGACGACGAAAAGATTAACCAGGCGAGAGCCCGTGCTTTTATTCACTTGTATTTGAAGGTGATGTTTGGAGAAACTCAGTTTGTTAAGCGCGAACGAACCATTACGGATGCATCTGGCGATGGTGGAATTGACGGATATTTTATTGATGAAGAGACCAAGACAATTCATCTGATCCAGTCCAAATTCAGGACGACGAAGGAAAACTTCGAGGGGAAAGAGATTTCTCTCGAGGAGCTCCTCTTGATGGACATTGATCGCATCTTACAGGGCGAAAAAAACGACGAGAACGGCCAGCCTTACAACGGTAAGATTTACCAACTCCAGCGCGAGATAGCAGAAATCCCAGATGTCGCACGCTACAGCTATCGAATAGTGATATTGGCAAATCTGCGCAATATTCCGACATCAAAATTACGGGTACTTGCCGGAGGGTTGCCACCGGTAGTCTTTGACTTCGAGCGCACATATCGAGAGTTAGTGTTTCCGGTATTGACCGGTACCTACTTCACTGCTTCCGACATCGTTATACCTTTCGACCTCTCCAATAAGAACGCCGGCAGCAAAATTAGCTATAACGTTTCCACTAAATATGGAAACTGCGAAATTACCGCTTTGTTTGTTCCGACAATTGAGATTGCCCAGGTCATGGATAAGTATCGCAACTCGATACTGCAATATAACCCGCGGAGCTATCTTGATTTGGAAGGGCACAGCGTGAATGAGGCAATTCGAAAGACGATCATTGAGTCTAAGACTAATGAATTTGCTCTCTTTAATAACGGCATTACGATGCTGTCTGAAGAGACGAACATAAACGAGAAGATTGGTCAGAAGAATAAAGCGCAGCTGAGAATCAAAAACCCGCAAATCATCAACGGGGGGCAAACGTCTTTCACTTTGAGCAGAATTTATCGAGATAACTTGGAAAATGCAGAGCAAATATTCCAGGACAAGGAGGTTCTGTTAAAGATCATCACGCTTCTGGAGCCAGAGTCTGATAAAGCGAAGCTGGAGCTCATTGATGAAATTTCGAATGCGACGAACAAGCAAACTCCGGTGATTACAGCAGACCGCTTCGCCAAAGAGACCATTCACATCCAACTGCAACAAATCGTTTTTGATAAGTATGGTCTTCTCTACGAACGTAAGAGAGGCGAATTCTCGGATGGCGTGCGCGACGGCTATATTTCGGCGAGTTCGGTCATAGAGCGCAATCACTTTTGGCGTCTTTTCTATGCTGCGAATGGGCGGGTGAACCGAGGATTCCAGAAAAGGCTTTTCCAACGGAATGACTTCAGCGACATTCTTCCAATTCAGGATAGTGCGTTGGATAGGCTGTACTTGGGTGTAAATGTCTTCCAACAACTACGAAGCGGAATGGCGTCAAATGCCCGGGTCGAAAAGGATATATATGGGAAGGTATACGCATACATTCAATTATTCCTTGAGCATGGACTCTCAACCGATAGCGCCGTCATCGAAAAAAATCTGGTGATTCTCGAGGAAAAGTGGCGGGAATTCATTTCGTCAGCGGAGGCAAGGCAAAATACCAGTGGGCACAAGGCATACATTGACAGAAAAACTGGGGCGCCTTTGGTTCAATTTAGCGAGATTCGATATATTCGCGGAACATCCTTGGAGCGCGATTTAGTTTCCTATTTCCGGCCTAAGGCAAAAATTTCCGCCGAAATAGTGCCTAATATGTCGGAAAAAACTGACTAAAAATACAATATCGGTGCTTGGCGGCGAACCGTGTTTCGAGAGATGTCCAGAGGAGCCGTAGCGAGCAATGAGCGCTTGCTCCACTGCTGATTCTGCCGTCTTCGGTTTGTCAGGGAGCGACAGAGGCCAGCCCGTAATTCCCGCGGGTGACTGTTATGCTTAACGTGCTAGCTGCGCCAGGCTTTTCATTTGGTAGCTGTTCGCCTTCAAGAGTTGAAGAATTGACGAGCAGTACGTGGCTATCTGAGCCGAAAATGCCACACTGTACGCGTTGATTGGGCCTCAATCGCATGTCTATCGATACCCGTGATCTTGGGAGACCGAGAATTGAATAAAGTCGAAATTATCGACTGGGTCGCTGGCGAATAGGAGCTACGCAAGGCTCAGGCTAAGGAATCTTGCCAATAGGTGTTAGCGGCGCTGACTTTTACCGCCTGCCATAGATTGACGCAGATGGGGGAAGTTTGGGCGGACATCTGAGGAAGGAGCCCGGTGCCATATAGGGTATGTCCGGACCTGGGCGGGAGGAGAGGCGAGCAATCGGCATTCCTACTGCAATCCGCGACACTCAAGAAGATCTTGATGTCGACACCGAAGGCTTTGTGACCCCATAGCTACGCAATCCTTCGTCCCGCGAAGTCAGTCCAATATAGCCAAGTTCCCGGCGTGCTGCACCATCATTCACAGTGAACTCCCGCCCGATCATGCGCACCATCGAACGCGACAGAGGCGGGTCGCTGTCTTTGCGCAGAAGAGCCCAGACGGCATCCATCACCTGCCCTGCGAATGACGCCAGCCAGTAAGGCATTGAACGCATTCCCTCGACGGAAATGCCCTGCACGCCAGAAATAGCAGCTACAAACTCACGAAATGTGGTCGGCTCCTGATCGGCAATGAAATTGGCGCGGCCACCTTCGCCGCGCGTCAGCGCGCACTGAATTGCTTCAACGACATTGTCCACGTGGCATGTGGAGAACGCATAGTCGCCACGGTCGATGAATGCGAACTGTCCCGACTCTACTGCGCGAGGAAGTTCGCGACTTAGCGGGTCTCCCGGCCCCCAAATAATCGGAGGGCGCAATGCAATGGTGCGAAAACCTCGCGCCACGGCGGCGAGCACGATTCGCTCAGCTTGGGCTTTGCTTGCCAGATATGCTGAAAAGTGGTCCGCATAGGTCGGGGCGTTCTCGACTGCATTCCGTGTGGGCGTGCCACAGTCGTCCATGATGATGCCTGCGGCGCTGATATAAACGAAGTTCGCGACCCCTACACGCTTTGCTGCCGCAAGCAATTTGGCTGTGCCATCCACGTTTGCGTGAAAGAATGGCGATCGCGGTCCGGAGAAGCGGAACATCGCGGCGGCATGAACTACAGCATCGAGTTCGGGCAGTACCAGCGGAGCATTGCTTTCCAGATCACCATCGATAGGATATGCGCCTAGTTCCCGAACCCGATCGCTAGACGACGCCGAGCGCACTAGCGCAAATACCTGATGGCCGGCCGCAACGAGGGTTGGAAGTAAGCGACTACCTAGAAGGCCGGTGCCTCCAGTGATGAGGATCTTCATGGCTCACGGGCCTTTTCTATGTGATGCGATGTTGTCAAAATTGAATGTATGGCATTCTCGCGGATTTCGATGAGAACTTCCGCCGCGGGTGTCGCCGTACGGCGCAATTGCGCTGTGACGTAAAGTTGAGAGGCGGCGTTAGCCGACGCCCACATGAGATCTGCTGCGACGTCCACCGTGAGTGCAAGCAGTCCTTCGGCCTTGATGGCGGAAATGCGCTCAATGAGTATTTCGAACGCTTGCTGAGCGGCTGGGATCTGCGCGCCCTGAAGAACACGCCCCAACATCGCGGCATATAGCCTTGGCCGCGCCGCCGCAAAACGGACGTAATCGTCCCAGCCATCGCGAAGAACGGCGACCGGATCGGACGATTGCGAGGCAGCCTCTTTGCTTTTCAAAAATTGCGCGAACCCCTCCTCTAACGCTGCACTCAGCAGTCCATCGGCGCTGCCAAAGTGGTGATAGAGCGTCGGAGCAGTCACTCCGACTAGGGCGCATACGGCGCGAGTTGAAAACTGTGCCTCGCCTTCTTCCTCAAGAACTTTTAGAGCTCCAACAAGTAGCGCGGTGCGTGTATTCATGGCGCCAGTATAGCGCTGCTATAGTGGTCTGTATAGCGGTGCTATATAAATATGCGGAGCACACAATCTGTTGTGACCCTCCTGAGGTCCCCCTAGGGGCTCAGCTTCAACGGCCTGTTGATTTAATCGCGGATCTAACTCTCTCCATTTGACCTATTTCTATTGCCTGCTGAAGGCAGTTCCCTGGTCATTGGACCGCTGGTCTCATTCGAACCAAAAAATAAATAGCAAGTGCGACGCTAAAAAAGGGAGAGCCGCGGTAGCGGCTCTCCCTTTTGTGGGGCTCAATTGCAGTTGCGCAGCTCCTGGAAGTCGAAGTCGGAGATCTTCGCCCATCCAATAGGTTTGCCAGCATTTGGATTGCTACCATCCGCGCCTGGCACTTCTGCCAGTTGCACCAAGCCATTAGCTTGCTTGATCACCTTGAAGCCATCGAGCTTCGTTAGGGGGCTGCTGGCGCTTTTGACGTCAGCGGCGCTAAAGATAGGGATGGGTTTCTTGAGCTTCATATTCCCATTCTTTTGAATCTCATACTTGGGAAATACGCATTGACCAACGCTATTGGCAGCGAAGGAATTCAACGAGAGCAGCGTCAGGGCCGCAGTTGCGAACAGCTTTTTCATAAAGATCTTTCTTATCGATGAGAAAAGGGGGTTACTTGCGGCTCGCCATACCGGCGAGATACATGTAGCGAGAGGCGGTGGATTCGTAGAGGCACATCAGGTTGCCATTGCAGTAACCGTCAACCTTGTTCCCCCAAGCAGCTTGGTCATTTTGGAGCTGCTGCTTTTGTTGCTGAGTGAGCTTGGGCGAAGCCATGAGGAACTGATAGTTCTGTTTGATGAGACTGACATTGGATTCAATCGCGTTCTGATAGCAGTCTTGTTGCTCCCGACGCGATGGCCGGCTATCACAATAGCCATTGCCGGCAAGTGCTAGCGAGGACACTATGGACAGGACTGTTAGCACGACTAATGAATTCTTCATTCTGGAGCTCCTTAACTCATCGTACGAATGGCGACCAAGATCAAGAAGATTCCCAGTAGCACATACTTGGACTGTTTCGGAACGGTCTGCAACTGGCCGTCTTTCTCAAAGTAGATATCACCGGTGAAGGCGATCAGGAGCGTGATAGGCATGAAGATGACGGCTGACAGGATGACTATCCAGCGCTTGCGATACCAGGGCACTTGGTCGTAAGAGTTGTAGGCCCCGGCAGCGGTAGTGTTGTTGGGCGCACCGCATTTCGGGCATGCAGGTGCGGTTTCGTGCAATTGTTGCTGGCAGTGCGGGCAATTCACAAAGTTGGACATAGTTTCCCCTTATTGGATGAGATGGCCTTATGAACCGATCAGGATGAGAAAGGAGACGGCGGCTACAACGATTGCCGTCACAGAAATCCCTTTGCCGGGCTTCTTTTGCTGCAAATTGATGGCGCCTGCGGCCAAGGCCACGAGCGCAATGGCGGAGCCTCCGACGAGTTGATCGTGATCGAAGCTGTTTACTTGGACGGCACAGATGGCAGCGAAGATGGCCAAGACGATGCCGGTGATGGCCAGCCAAAGTGAGCCGCTGGCGGCACTGCTCGCCTGGCTTTGAGGAGCTCCGCAATGTGGGCAGAGTGGGGCGGAGTTGTGGATTTCCTTGCCGCAGCCGCGGCAAAAGACCATGGACATTGCTTCTCCATTAAAAATGGCAAAAATGCCAATTAAAGTGATGTTTAGCGTTACGTCGTAACTTTTAAGTTCCTATTTTAATCCGAAATATGCGTTGATCATTACGCAGGTGCGTAAAAGGTCACATATGGACGAGATTGAAAGAGCTGCGCTTGTTAAAGCCGTGGGAAAAGCAATTGCAGCGAAGCGAGGTGAGAACGGCCTCTCACAAGAGAACGTCGCCGAGATTTTGGGAATTAGCCGCGAGGCTGTATCCCGAATGGAAACAGGTGTTGCGATTCCATCTGTCGTGAGGCTTGCTGAGCTCGCTGAGATTTTTGGATGTGCGATAGAGGAGTTGTTGACAGAGGCTTCGAATCGCAAGCTTGATCAAGCCAAGCACATCACAGAGTTGTTAGCGGATCTGAATCAAGAAAAGCGGGATCTACTGCTTAGTGTCATTAAGCAGCTTATTTCCGGTTTCTCACAAAAGTAAGCTCATGAAGATTGGGATATCTTTGCTTTAATTTTTTGATTTAGTCCCGTTGCTTCTGTACCTGAGAAAAATTCCTCCTTCACCTCGGAAAACTCCTCTTCAGACTCCTCAAAGAGCCCATTGGCCAATCCCGCCTTTGCAGCTATGTCCAGTGCCATCTGCTCAAAGCCGGCTTCCATTCGCCGCTGATGCAGCTCCCGCGCTTGCTGAATAGCCCCTTCCAAAGCAATTCCTTCCCGAATCGTCAAATCCACGTAGTAGATCGGCGTCCGATGCGACTGCGCGGTACTCTTTCCGCGTAGCCGCAGTTCCAATGGCAATGAGGCCAGTAGGCCACCCGAGACCGCCTGGTAGTACTGCAGCCTGGCGGTCAGGGTACGGATACTGTTGTAACCGGTCGTGCGGAAAATGAAGGTGCCCAGTTCATCGGCAGCGTCGATTTGCACGTTCAAGCGACCATAGGGTTTGCATTGACCCTGACCAAACTCACAAGTATCTGGGCCGGGGCAGGGAAGGGAGCTTATGCCCTCCGAAGTCTGACGCCGGCAGTGCATGCCATTGCCGCTGCACAGCGGTCGGCCGGCATGCCGATCAAAGAAGCAATAAGAGGCGCGCAGGTTGAGATCGGGCTCGCTGAACATGACGGAGACCGGAATGGTGCGCAGCTTCTCCGAAGGTGATGCCTTGCGATAGATAGCATCCAGCGGGTGCGGTGCCCAGCCTTCATGCGTTTGTACCTGGCTCGTGATGGTGAATTGATCGTCTTTCTCAGGTAGGCGGCGTCCGCTTTTCTCGACCATCTTGCCGATAGAGATTCGCCCCAAGACGGGCGGCGTGATGCAGAGACCTTTGATCATAAATGCTCCATAAACAAAGCCAGGCATCCGAGGATGCCTGGCTACTAGGGTTGAATAAGAAACCGGCGGCTGCCGGACTTGGGCGAGAGATAACACTTGACCAGCTCAGGGTGATCCGCTTGTAGCCGGTCGGTATCGAGCTGGGTACCATCCTTGCTGCGCTTCCAGCTCACCGAACCGGTTTCGAAAAGCGCTCGGCTGGAGCTGCCCATCATTTGCTGGATGGTTTGTTTCAGCTGCTGTTCCATCTTGTCGCGGGTCGCAATTTCTTCCCGGATGGCCTGCAGGTCCGCAAACACGGCCGACATAGGTCGGTTGTCGCGGAAGTCAGCCACATCCCCGTAGTCGCGTGGATAAAGAGATCGCAAGGCACGGTCAGCTGATTCCGAGCCATCAGCCGGCGGTTGGGTATCGGTTTCCACGTAGTGCCAGAATTCCCGCTCGAGCTTGATGAGGCCATCAATCAGTTCCTCATCGCGCTCGATGCGGTGAATTCGGATCTCCTGCCCACAGATCAGAACACAAACGTCTGCAGCAGCTTTACCGGTGACGGCTAGCTGATGCTGTACTTGGCATTGCACGTATTCCGGGACACCTTCGCGCCAAGCTCGGGCGCCGTACTCGCCAGCGGTCTTGCATTCGAGGATATGAACATCGGGGGCACCTAGAATCTCGCGGTCGATATTGGCCAGCATCCATGCCTTATCTGGATCCGGGTGTTGGAGGACGGCGTTGATTTTGCGGACCTTGTTCCCGGTTTCGTGGGTGTAGTGGGCGGCCACGATGGGCTCCAACAGGCTTCCCCAATAAGTGGGACTGGTCCGATCACCCGGATCCTGCTGTGGCAGCATATGTGACCGGCCGGTCTTGATCATCCACAGCTCTAGCATGGATTGATGAGGATTTAATCCGATGGCCGCCGCGGCATCTGAACTGCCAATCCCGCGACGGCGTATCGAGAGCCATTCTTCCCGTGAGAGATCGTGCGTTTTAACCAGGCGTAAGGCGGCCCGCCCGGGTCGCCGTGTCGACGAGACGGTGGTAAAAGACATGGAATTCCTTTCGAGAAAAGAAAAGCCCGGGCATGAGGCCCGGGCGTTATGTCGCAGAGAAGCTGGTCAGCTAAGCAGGGAAATTGCCTGATCGAAGGCCTCGTTCTTGAGATTGGCGCCCATACCGAACCAAGCTGAATCGAGCCGGTAGTCGGTACTCCTTGCGCGCCGCTCGTGGTCAACAAACTCTGTAACCGCATTTAACAGCCCGAAAGCGGTCCCTTTGGAGGAGGCCAACTCAGCGCCGCGACCATGGCCTGAGTAGAGCTCAAGGACCTTCTTCACGGCGCGCTCATTGGTGAACTTGGCGGCTGGATCGGTCAGTAGCGCTGAGACAAATGCCTCGGCCTCAGTGCTTTTGACCTTGCGCTCTGAGAGCTTCTTCATCTGATAGATGAAGTCGTCCCAAGAAGCCGACGATAGACCAAGCTGGCTTTTGACCGCCTTCGGATCGAAGGTGGTGGAGTGGGGCACTTTGACTGCTGCGTTACCGCCTCTGAGCGCGATGGCCAGGGTGTTGTTGCACACCACTCGGATGCTGGTGAACTGGGCGGTGGTCGCGAGCGTGCCGTCGCATCCGGTCGCCAAGAGCAGGTAGCCGTTCATGGTGTCATTGCCCTTGATGTTGGCCGACATGTTTGTCTTGGCTAAAGCCCAGACTTTTCTACCACCTTTCAAGACGCCAGCAGTTTCCAACGTGAAGCCATGGGCCTTGGTCAGATCCCGATAGAACTCCAGCACATCGCGAGGTTGGACAACCTGGAAACGTTGAGAAACGACGGACAGAGCGGCGCCGGTATCTGAGCGATAGAGCACCTTCTGCTCGTCGAACGGCACATGGGCTGCGCCTTCACTTGGCATGAAGTAGACAGGCGACTCCTGGATTTGCCACTCCATGCCGGCTTGTTTGGCCCAGACGGAAATGGGGGACTTGGCAGACAGCTGGTTACCCAGGCCGTGCCAGGGTGTTTCATTGGCATAGGCCATGGTTTCGATCAGATGAGCCATGAGTTTCTCCTTGTAGACGTGTTGATGCCTGCCGTGAGGCATAGTGAAAAAGGGGAATGCAAGAATTAGAGAGGTTCGGCTTCGTCAGAGAACGAATGCGCGCAGTCGGCGCATTGATACGTACCGAGTATGGTGCGGTCTACCATTTGGCCTAGCTTGGCCCCTGCAATGCAGCCAGCGGTCCCGCCGGCCAAGGCACCGATGATGGCCCCTGCAACGCTACCGACTGGCCCAACGATGGCTCCGACCACTGCGCCTGCCTCGGCACCTGCCCAGGCATTGGATAGCCCAGCGACGGCGCCCGCAGTCGTACCGATGATGCTGCCGACGCGTTCACCCGCGCGTTGGAGATGAATGTTGGGAGATCGGCAGCGAGGACATGTAGGGCTCATGGATCATCCTTGCGCTGCCAGGATGATTGTCATGAAGAGGGCGTTACCGAGCAGGCTAAGAATGAGGATGATACGAAGAATTGGCATATAGGCTCCAGATGAAATGGCGATAGAGTCGGCAATAATGTTCCGATCTCACTGGAAGAATATGAGGTTGAGATTTTTTATAATCCAATCAAAGCCGTTCGCGTCAGCAGACAGTGGAGGGGGGCTCAGGTAGCAAGGGAGAAGTCTGGTAGCAAATCAATTCCCGTCGTGCTTTCTATCTGCTAGCGCCAAGTTGCACAAAAAACCCGATCAATCGGAGGTCGGAAGGAAGTATGGGACTTGACGTGACAGCAACTTACCGTTTCATGTATCGTAGAGCTCCAAAGATAGTTGTGCCAGTGCTATGTTTTTTGACTTAAGCGCTAGCATCCGGGGGATGCATTGCTCAAAATTCCTAAGTCATAGGACCCCATTACGCATATTGGCCACCGTCTATTTTCCGGATATTTTGGGTTTCGGCAGCCACGCTTGTGGGGGACGGTGCGGGCTGCCAATAGAACTGTATTAATAGAATTCACCCTCTGGGGGAGAGGATCATAAATGAATAGTCAATCGCTGCTGGACGGCGTGCCGGGATCCGTCATTGCGACCGGCACTTTCCTGACGTTATTAGTAATAGCTTTCGTTCTTATCTTCTTGGTGCCCGGAATCCAGCACTGGCGTCGACTGAAGGGCGTCTTGAAAAGGCTCTCTCAACTGGGAAATGATGCAGCACTTCCAGAACTGCGGAAAGTATTTGATCAGGACAAGGCCTTGGCGCACCTCTGGAGTGAATACCAAGAATCATTGCACCTTCAGCAAGAAGAGCGCGATGGTCAACTTGTCGTCAGGGCCGCACGAGCTACGCTTCCGGCTGAGATGTTCTTCAATGCCCAGATCGTCGTCGATAGCCGTTTGCGGACAGAGTTTTTCAAACACCTTCCGGGTTTATTCACCGGTATTGGAATTATTGGTACGTTCAGCGGCCTTATCGATGGTCTGCGTGCTTTCAAGGTCAGTGAAAATGCTGCCATGGTACGGACCAGCCTCGAATCGCTCATGCACTCGGTCGGCGAAGCTTTCCTCGTCTCTGCAGCCGCTATTTGCGCAGCCATGATCGTGACCTTTATCGAAAAGCTGCTGCTGGCGTCGCTCTATCGATATACCGACGAAATTGCCCATGACATCGATGCACGATTCGAGTCCGGTGCGGGAGAGGAGTATCTCTCGCGCTTGGTCAAGGCCTCAGAGGAATCCGCCAGTCAGTCCAAGATCTTGAAAGATGCGGTCGTACAGGAATTGGGCGAGCTGTTGCGTGAACTGACGTCCGCGCAGATCGCGGCGAGTGCGAAGTCGGCTCAGGAGCAAGTAGAGGCCACACGACTTGATAATCAGGAGCTAGGAAAAACTATCGCCGACAGCATTCAGCAGAGCCTGAAGGCTCCCTTAGAGGAGATCGCCAATACAGTCAAGACCGCAAGCGGTGATCAGAGTGCTTCTGCCGTCAGCATGCTGCAGGATGTGATGGTGAGCTTCAGCCAGCGGCTCAATGATCTTTTCGGCGGACAGATCTCCGGTCTAAGTGATTTGAATCAGCAGACGGCGCGAAGCATTCAGGATGCGGTAGGGACGCTGCAGGCACTCGTTTCTAACATGGAGGCGTCCAGTCAGCGTTCGGCTGACGCGATGGCAGAACGGATGGCCCAGGCAGTCGAAAAGATGGAGATGCGGCAAGAGGCAATGAATGCGCAGTCCGCTGCTTTCGTGGAGCAGATACGTCAACTTGTGGCCAGCTCCCAGTCGGAAACGGATCAGCGTCTTCACACCACGTTAGAATCGATCGGCACACAAATGGCCGGCATGATAGCCCGCCTCAACGAATCGCAGACCCAAGTCTTCGAAAGCAATCGAGCACGCGAGCAAGCGATGTCCGACCGGGCAAGCGAGGCTGTGTCCGTTATGTCCCACTCTGTTGATTCGGTGGTCAAGGAGCTGGGGGCCGCGATCGCGGAAATGACGCAGAGCGTTGCTACCTTGGGCAATGCTACCTCAACGTCGATCGACAAGCTCAATATGGGCGCTGAGATGTTGGGGACAGCATCGCGCAACTTTGCGGCTGCAGGCGAGCGCGTGTCCGGTGTGTTGGACCAGACCGCCACTGTCTCCGGAAAACTGGTCGAGACCTCCGGCGCGTTGACAAGTGGGTCGTCAGCGCTACAGGAGGTCTTGAGGGACTATCGTCTCCAGCGTGATGCAGTAGGCCATCTGGTGACCGAACTCCGCAGTGTCGTTGATTCCGCTCACCGGGAGGCCTCGCTGACTGCCGACGTGCTCTCACGTATTGAGGGCGCGGCAACGCGCCTAGGCAATGCGCAAAAGATGGCGGATGAGTATCTGGACGGCGTCAGCAAAGTGCTGGGCGAGGCGCACAACTCATTTGCTACGGAAGTGACTAGGACCTTGAACAGGGCAAACACCGAGTTTCATTCGAAACTCACGCAGGCTGTCGGCTTGCTGCATTCTGCCGTTGGGGAGCTTGAAATTACGCTGGCGTCCATGGGCAATCTGACTCCGGCGCGAGGTTAAGCGATGATGGGGCCGAAAGTTGTCATTAAGCGAGGCAGCCGTGATGAAGCGGAAAAGCCTTTCTGGATTTCCTTTGCCGACTTGATGACGGCACTGATGGTGTTGTTTCTCGTGGTCATGGGCGTTGCTTTGTTGGCGGTAACTAAGAACGTGACAGAGCGTGAAAAGAAAGAAGAAAAGCATCGCCAAGACATTGAGCGCATTCTGGATCGCTTTGAACAAGCGGCCAAGCGCCATCAGGGCATCAAGATCGACCGAGGTCGTAGTGTGATCGATTTCGGCGAGCGGGCCCGTTTTGCCAAGGCACGATATAACCTCACTGCCGAACAAGAGGCGGTGCTCCGCCAGTTCGTTCCGGAAATTCTGAGTCTGGCGAATGACGACTTGGGACAACGCGTGCTAAAACGGGTGGTCGTCGAGGGCTACACTGACAAAACCGGTAGCTACCTGAGCAATTTGAATCTGAGCCTTCAACGCAGTCAGCGAGTGCTCTGCACGATGTTTGCAACGACCGGTCCAAGCCCGCTTTCCGAGGAGCAGAAGGAGAGCGTACGCAGGCTGTTTCTTGTAGGAGGTTATTCGTTCAATGCCGCAAAGGATACGGACGACGAGAGTCGTCGTGTGGAAATGCGTATTGAGTTTCTCGGGCTAGATGAGGCGCGTCCGGAGTCTCCACGGCAAGTAGCCAATTTCGGTGAGTGTGCTTTGCAATGAGTGCACTGGCCCATCTCGCTGCGTTATTGCATCCAGCTCTGGAAAAAGGGGGCCGGTTAATGAGCGTGGACTCTGGCATCGACGACATCATTGCCCAGATGACGACGAAATCAAAATCACGTAAATCCGGCCATGTCGTGGACGACCATTTGCTCCACACCGTCAAGCAATTCTGGGATAGTCAAGAGATGAGGTCTTTCCGGGATGCGTACTTGTTGTCGTGGGGACTTTGTCTTCCTCACCGGCCTCAGGGCGCATGCCTCCTGGAGGATCAACCTCGCTTGCAAAAGGTCCTGGACGGCATTGATGCGTGGCGAGAAAATCCGCGTGCGTATCGGCGTTGTTACCAAGGATTGGTCAAGAGCTACTTCACTTATGATGCGCTGGCAGAAAATACACCGGCCACGGGACTCGGGAATTGGCAGAAACTGCGGGATTACTTGCTGGAGCGAAACAGTCTCGTCAAGGACAAGTCCCTCAATCCAGAATGGGTCGATGCCGCCCTGGGTAATAAACAGTTGTTCAGTGATCGACCGTGCGAACCTTATATTGAGGCTCTGTTGCGCGGCGATAGCGGGGCGATCGATCACTTGTGCGAGCAACTTGGGATCAACAAAGCCTCGTGGTTTCTTCGTGAGCTGGTCCTGGCTCAGGTTCAGGCCGCCACCAAGCTCGGACATGCGGAGTTCCAGGCCTTGCTGCCTCGTCTATTGGAGCTGCTCGGCACAAATCAGGTCTTGCGTGACCGAGGCATGGTCATGGTGTTGGATCGGTACGTCGAAGTTCCAGGGACGGTGTTGCATCAGGGTCTTAGGGACCAGGCTGTCGCCTGGTGGGGTAATCCATGGCTGCCATCTCATGAGACCGAGTGGGGTGGTGTGACCCCGGCTGCGCGCGCCATGGTTGTTGACTGGCTCAAGATCGATCTTATCGAGACCTTCTTTACGAAGTTGGCGGAAGACGGTTTTGCCGATCCTCGGCGGATGAATTTCTGGAAGCGCTACGTTAAGGCGATTGATAATATTGAGTTCGCTTTAGGTTCGACAGCTCGGAATTCGAGGGAGCGCGACATGGTTCTGTTGCGCCACAAGATGAAAGGACTGTTGTGTGCCCTGGATGCCAATGGTACGAACAATGCGTTCATTATGCGAATGGGGCCGTTAGTCGCCGTTGAATTCAGCGGACTGGGGAATGCATTTTATGGATACGATGCGCGTAAGTCGGTGCCCTTCGATACCTCCGAGTTTCTTAGGCTGGATGTCAACGGGCAGAACTCACTCAAGCACAGGGGAAAGAGTCTTCTGCGGATGAGCCATAAGGATGGCATTCACAACTGGAGTAAATGGGAGGAGATGTTTGCCGCGACTCTCCGTGCGGAATTCGGGATCGACCCTTCTGCGCCGGCTGTGAGCGGAGGTCACACTGCGCGCAGCTCTACTCGCGTAGAAGAACTCGACCACTTGAAGCAGGACTATTCATCGTCCGCCCTCCAACGTTTGAAAAATAGGTACGGATTCCAGATTGAAGACAAGACATCTCGTGGCGGAAATCTTTGGGTCTTGACTGATACGGCCAATGAGAAGGTCAACGCCACGTTGACGCACTGGGGATTCCACCACAAGCCTGGAAAAGGCTGGTGGAAGTAAGGGAGAAACATGTTCAAGCTGTTCAAGCAGGCAAAGGCCCAACCTTCCAGCGACGCGCGTTGGGCGCGGAAACTGTCAGCGGTCGGCGTGATGTTGACTTCGGGTTCGTCGAGCAATGATGGCCTCTCTTTTGAGAGTCCCGTATTGTCGGGCTTTCTGACGCAGCTCGTGGATGATGGCTTTGCGATCGAGAATACGGACGGTTTCTTGCTGGGTTGGGACGAATTGTATGCGGCGATGAGTCAGTCCAACTACAGAGACTTGCAATCGTTGCTTCAACTTCCGGCCTTCGCCAAGGTTCGGCCATCTCTGCGCAGCAGCCATTCCTTCACGGATCGTCATTTCTCCATTGCGTTGGCGGGGTGGTCCCGTGAAGATGGAGCCCAAGTTCGCTTCGAACTCACGGGGCCCCTATTGGACGATGGTCGAACGCAGTCACTCATGTCGCCAGCGCAGTGGCTGTTATTCAAGGAGATCGTTACCTTCGCCCGGCGCGCCGATGCAGAGCGAAATGAGCTGGTCCACCGTCAGACATGGGGACGCATCCGCCAATTGGCGATCAATGCCAATGCGATGTTGGACGATTTTCTCTATCGCTGCGTAGTCTTGACACCAGAGAAACTCCACATTGGATTGCGTCGCTCAGACACGGTGGCCGACGACAGTGTCATCGAGATTGAGCCTGGCTTTGACGGAGTTCCTCCCAACTGGCTTGACATGTTTGATCGGGCGCGTGAGGTCAAGGATCGATATGACATCAACACCGCAGAGGGCATCCTCCAGGTGTTGGTCACTCCCACGGTGCGCACAGTGCTGCAGGAGATAAAGCGGCTACCGGGGCGACGTGTGGCAGGAAGCCGTGCACAGGCTTTTATACTGAATCCCTATGCGGCGCTTGGGCAGGACGCCGTGGATGTCATCGAAGAAGCACAATTCGAGAAGGCAAGGGAAGACGCCGGTATCAGCTATGAACGATTCACTCCGGTATTTGAGCGCGATGGAACCGGCTATCCCCTGAAGGTGGGTTTGCTCATTGAGACTGCGGATCGCGGAGGCCCGATATCGTCCGAGACTCAATGGCTGACCGATCAGCAGCTCGCCGAGTTTGGGGCCGCCCTCCATAGGGCGATGACATTGGATTTCCAACTCCTCGCTTGGGATGGCTATGACTTGGTCGTGGATGGAAATGCAGAACAGCACTACCGAGATCTGAAAGAGGCGTTGGAGCGCCGGCAAGTCTCTTCGACCTTGGTGTCTTATTCTCAAGTATATGACTTGAGCGGCTATTCCGCCCGTATTGAGGGTATCGGTGTAGAGAAGCCTTATTATTCGCCTTACATTGCCAAGAGGCAAGATGAAAACGAATGGTTCCCCCAGAATGTAAAGCCGATGATTGTCGTCACTCCGAAAGACGGCGGGGATCCTGTCGCTGTTCCGACCAGCAAGTCCGAGATTGAGAAGCTTAAGAAGGACCTGCAGACAGCGCACGCAGCAGGTTCTTCTGAAATCTCCGTGTCGTGGGGTAGTGAACTGCTGTCACGGGATGAAGCGCAAAGGATCGTCGACATCTTCGACGCACTGTTCAAGGATATTGAGGCCGGCAAACCTATCGATACAGGCACGGCGGCCGGATCAAAAGGAAGCAAGCCGCTTGTCAAGAAGCAGCTCATGCTGCGAGCGAATATTCAGTCTCTCGACTACGAGGAAATGCGGCGAGAGGCGCTGCAGGCGGTCCCCAAGGAACCGCGATTGCCGAATGGCATTCGGCCGGAATATTCTCTGCTGCCGCACCAACGGGCCGGATTGGCCTGGCTGCAGCATCTGTTCGGCTTGCAGTCGGAGTATCAGGTCCGTGGTGCCGTGCTGGCCGACGACATGGGATTGGGCAAGACATTTCAGTTGCTGGCCTTGATGGCATGGCTGCTGGAACGCGACCCGAACATGCCGCCCATGCTGGTAGTGGCACCGGTATCCCTGCTGGAGAACTGGGCTGAGGAGGCCGATAAATTCTTCGTGCCTGGCGCGTTGCCGCTGCTGACTGCGTATGGTAGTAGCCTGAGTGAACTGCGTGTACCACGTTCGCAGATCGACCAGCGCTTGCTTGCGGAAGATGGGTTGGTGAAGTTTCTGCGTCCAGACTGGATCGGGCAGGCCAAGGTCGTATTGACTACTTATGAGACCTTGCGCGATCTGGAATTTTCGTTTGCAGCACAGAAGTGGTCACTGATGGTGTGTGATGAAGCGCAACGCATCAAGAATCCCGCCGCCATGGTAACGCGGGCTGCCAAGAAGCAGAATGTCGCATTTAAGATCGCATGTACGGGCACCCCTGTCGAAAATACATTGGCCGACATGTGGTGTCTTTTCGATTACGTGCAGCCCGGATTGTTGGGAGCGCTGAATGATTTTGGTCAACGCTACCGAAAGCCAATCGAAGCGAAGACGGACGATGAGAAAGCGCGAGTGGAAGAACTGCGATCCAAGATCGAGCATCAGATTCTGCGACGTCTCAAGGCCGACGTCGTCTCGGACTTACCGCCCAAGATCATCGTTGAAGAATGTCGCAGACTTCAACTATCGACCGTCCAACGCAATCTCTATGCAAAAGCCATCGATGGGTTCAAGAGGCGGGCGGAACCTGGTGCTGTCACCGCTTTCAAAAATCATCTTGGCCTGTTGCACTACCTTCGCTTGATTTGCACGGATCCTCGTCCTCATGGACTTAGTGTTTTCAAGCCGGAACCAATCCTGGACTACAGGACGAAGGCGCCAAAACTGGATTGGCTCGTCAAGCAGCTGAAGACTATCGAAAGCAAGGCGGAAAAAGTCATCGTCTTTTGTGAATTCAGAGAAATACAACGTCTCCTGCAGCACTATATCGACGTCGAATTTGGCTTCCGTGCTGACATCATCAACGGCGACACTAGCGCCTCCGCAAGTCATGTCGACAGTCGTCAAAAGCGCATCAAGGCGTTTCGGGACAGGAGAGGTTTTGGCGTTCTGATTCTGTCTCCTGTGGCTGTCGGATTTGGTGTAAACATTCAGGCGGCAAATCACGTCGTGCATTACACCCGTACTTGGAATCCCGCCAAGGAGGATCAGGCGACTGACCGCGCATATCGCATTGGCCAGACCAAGCCGGTCTACGTCTACTACCCGGTGGTTCAGGCAGACGACTTCGTTACGTTCGACGTCAAGCTTGACCATCTGCTGACTTGCAAGCGAGAGCTAGCGGGAGACATGCTCAATGGCGCAGGGGATGTAAAGCCTGGTGATTTCAATATCGCGGATGTTGTGTCCAAAGCGGACGCTGTGGACATCGATGAGCGCGTCACGCTGGACATGGCGCTGCGGATGAGTTGGCAGCACTTCGAGTGTTTGACGGGCGCTTTGTGGCAAAAAAAAGGATATGACTGCTATCGCACTCCTGGAACCAGTGATAACGGCGTGGATGTCGTTGCGCTTCTAGGAAGCAAAGGACAATTGCTTCAGGCTAAGACCAGCGGGACGGATGGCGCGGCACTTGGATGGGATGCAGTCAAGGAGGTTGTTGCAGGGGAAGCCTTCTATAGGCGTCGACATCCCGACGTCGACTTTGAAAAGTTGTGTATTACCAATCAATTCTTCAACCGCTTAGCACATGAGAACGCCATGCTAAATGGCGTGGAATTGCTGGAGCAGCCGCAGCTCGCGCAATTGCTGGACGCATACACTGTCACGTTGCTTGAGGTCGAACGGATGCTGTACACCGAATGGCAGACATCAGAGGATCATGCATACTAAGCTCGGTGACGATGGGTGATTGAATCCGTCGAACCTCAATGAATAAGAGAATAAACCTTTGCGCAGACAAGGACAACGCCATTATCTATTGGCCAGTTCCACCTATGAGAGCTGCTGACCTATCGCGGTAATTTTTGCCAGTTAGCCAGTGAGTGGATTTTCGATCAAAATCGATTCCCGCCATACTCAACGGAGCTATACCGGAGACTGGTAATGATACGCGCTACGTTGCCTGTGCTTGTCGTAGCGCTGATGTTGTCGTTCGATCAGCACTCTTCTTCGACCCAGCTAGGGAACCAATCCCGGCTATATATTCCCTCAAGCAGATCCAGATTAAAGATTTTTACGAAGCACTTCTGCAGTGCACTGCCTTGTTTAACGTAGTTGCGACCAACCGAACTATGCCGCGGCCATCGTATGGTCTCGACTGCTTATAACACGGTATTGATTTCGACCGTACGTATCCTGGCTTGGCCAGCGCTGATTCGTCCGTTAGTGGCAGTCGGCTACGATGGTCTCTTCTTGTGAAATCTCAAAAGACGTTTCTTGGACCTCAAGCCACTAAGCCGGGAATCTAGGGAAATGCCACGCCGGAGGTGTGCGGTGGAAAAATTGGAATCTCTACAGAGCGACGGAAAAAGGTACGGTAGATGATTCGAGAAAAATCCAAAAACGAAGGTTTCGATTCGACCGTTAGCAAGATTTGCGGGCGGTTGTGTTTTGCTACGCGTACCGTTTTCTACAAGTCAGCAATTGTAATGACCCAGCGAAACCTGCTCACTTTATGCAGCTAAAGCAAACGCCTCAGCCGGTGTCTTCATCCCCAGCGCCTGATGCGGCCGGCGGTGGTTATAGAAGCCGATCCAGTCACCAATGATGCGACTGGCGTGTTGCAATGTTTCGAAGCGATGCCGATGAGCACACTGCTCCTTCAGGGTTCGGATGACGCGTTCGACCATGCCATTCTGCTGCGGGCAATGCGGCGTGATGAACTCCTGCTGCAGCCCGTAACTGCGGACCAACGCGGTGTAACTACGGCTGGTGAACACTAGCCCATTGTCGGACCTCAACAAGAACGGCGCCGTCACGCGACCCAGCGAGCCATAACGCGCGATCAGCGCTTGCTCCAAGGCTGACTCTGCCGTCTTCGACTTGCCCGAACGCGACAAATGCCAGCCCAGTAATTCCCGCGTGTGGCAATCAATCACCAGTGCCAGCACCGCCCTGCCATCGCGCCCTGTCCAGATGCGACACAAATCCGTGGCCCAGCGCTGGTCTGGTCCTGTAGCTACCGACGGCAAGGCCTCCACCCTGGGACGGAAACCAATGGGACGCTTCTTGACCTGCCAACCTTTGATCTGGAAGATTCGCTGCACCGTGTTCTTGTTGAACCCGAGCAGGCCAGCCACCGTGCGATAGCCGAAGGACGGCTCTTCCAGAATCATCTTGCGAATCGGTTCGGCAAAGCGCTCCTGCACCTTGGGCTCGGCCTTCACAGGCTTGTAGTAAGCACTGCGCCTGGCAATCCCGAACCACGCGCAGATCTTACTGACAGCCACATCGAAACCGTCTTGTTTGAGTCCCTGGCGGATGGTCTCGATTACTTGTCTTCCTCGCCCAACAGGGACGCCAATTTTTTTCTGGCGCGCAGCTCCAGCATGGCTTCTCCGTAGGCTTCCTGGAGCTCCTTGAGTTGCCGCTCGTACTGTTCTCTCACATCCAGCGGCTTGGCACGCAGGGCGTTCTCCATCCCTTTACGACCTTCGTCGACCCATTCTTCGATCTCTGAAGGCGGGATATCAAACGACCGGCTAGCCTCAGCTACCGTCGTCTTTCCCTGGATGATCTCCATCACCAGCGCCGCTTTGCGCTTGGCTGTCCAACGCTTGAATTCTTCTTCCATGACCTTGCCCATTTTGATTTCCTTTTAGGATTATCTACTGAGCAGGTTTTCAGTGGGTCATTACACAATTGCGTTTTCGTAAAAGCTTTAGGAGCACTTCGTAGAATCATTCGCGAGATGCTACTGCCCGAAACGCCCAATGTCTCCATTACATCGGCAGGCCCTATTCAGGTCTCAACTTAGTGCTTAGCGTCTTCCTAGATCTATTTGATCCGCATTCGTACTGCTTACGACAATCCGACGGAATAACATCAAATTTGGTCGCCGCCTTCATGTTCCTATCTAGATGATGTGTATGAGCTATTTCGGTGAGTCGGCGCGATTCTGAAGTGGAAATTGCACCGCTTTTGATCGTCCTTTGGGTGCGCCGCACCATTCCAGGCCATCAGAAAATTCACAGAAAATTTACTCCGAAAATCAGAGCATCAAGCGATTGACACGCGTAAGTTTTGAGCTAATATGTGCCAGGACATAATTATGCAATGTACTGGTACAAAAATTCAAAATTCAGAATAGGAGGAGTAATGAGCGGAGCACTGTCATCCCTGCTTGATCCAGTGAGTTTGCTAAGAAGCCTGCTTGCTATCGATACCGTAAATCCTCCAGGCAACGAGAGTCGAATATGCGACATCCTTGAAGCGCCTTTACGGGAGTGCGGCTTTCATGTGGAGCGAAGTCCGTTGGCGGATGGGCGCGACAATCTCATTGCTTATCCGAAAAATGTAGCCGCCCAGCTAGCCCTGGCAGGCGGTCAGTCCCATGTCCCGCTGCTTTGCTTTACCGGACATATGGACGTAGTTCCGGTTGGTACAGCACCCTGGAAACATCATCCTTTCGCTGCTGACATGGTGGATGGTCGAGTGTATGGACGTGGTTCCAGCGACATGAAAGGTGGGATTGCGGCATTTCTCTGTGCGACGGCCCGATTTTTTCAGGAAAGGAAGATTGCACCTAATGTGCTGATCATTCTTACTTCAGGTGAGGAGACCGGATGCGAAGGGGCCCGTTCGTTGTCATATCTGGGAGAGTTGGAGCTGCCAGTGAGTGCAATGGTAGTTGGAGAGCCTACTGCCAACGAAGTGGTGGTGGGACACAAAGGTGCGTTGTGGCTTAGGGCGGAGGTGCGAGGCATCACAGCGCATGGATCAATGCCAGAACTGGGGGAGAACGCTATCTACAAAGCGACGGATGCTATTGCTAAGTTGCGTCACTACACAGTCCTTCCCGAGCACAACGCATTGCTTGGAAATTCTAGCCTGAACGTGGGTACGATAGCCGGTGGTTTGAATGTCAATTCTGTGCCCGATCACACAAGGTTTGAGATCGATATTCGTACAGTAGGAGATCATCCTGAAGGTGCGTTGATTGACCATGTGCAAGATTATCTAGGGAACCAGGTGCGGGTTCACGCATGTGTTGATGCTGCGAGCCTGCAAACCGATCCTCATCATCCGTGGGTGAGATCAGTAGTCCAGATTGTTGAGGAGGTAACCGGTGTTTCACAACAACCGAAAACGGTTTCCTTTTTCAGTGATGGTCCTGCTTTACAAAACATTTTAGGTTCAATGCCTACAGTGGTACTAGGCCCAGGAGAACCTTCTATGGCGCACAAAGTAGACGAATACTGCGAAGTCAGGAAAGTGAATGACTGCGCTGAAATCTATTTCCGTCTAATCGATACTCTGTGACATATCCCTGTCGCGCTGGAGAAAGATAAATTATGAAAATAACTGTGCAGAATTCCTATATGGAAAAAATCGATGCGATCTCTCGACGGCAATTTCGTCTGGTCGCACTTCTGATGGCGGCCTTTCTAGGTTATTACTTTCTGATGTTGCTTGGTGCTGCCTACTTCTCTACCGTCTTTTCCATCCGTATTTGGGGGAACATCAACATCGGCATGCTATTTACTGTGTCCCAGTATTTCATGGCTGGGGTAATCGCATGGATCTACGTGACAAGCATGCAAGCCATTGATGCAGAGCTTAATAACATCAACTCATAAGAGGGTGCCATGAAAATTCCTTCACATTCCACAGAAAAGGTTCTACGGGTGCGCAGCTCTTTATCCTTAGTAGCAGTCTGTATGGCGGCCCTGCACAGCGATGGTGCTTATGCGGCCGGACTGGTCGCTACTCAATACAAGAATCTTACGCTAATTGTGTTTGCCAGCATCATTGCGCTGACATTGATGGTGACATATTTTGCCGCACGGCGTGGGCAAACAATCCGCGATTTTTACACGGGTGGTGGTATATCGGGATTTAAGAATGGTTTCGCAATTGCAGGCGATTATCTTTCCGCTGCAGCGTTCCTTGGCGCATCGGGCCTGATTGCCTTATATGGATACGACGGTATGCTGTACCTGGCCGGCTTTTTCGTTGCCTTTGTGCCGGTAATGCTACTCATCGCTGAGCCTTGCCGAAATCTGGGGCGTTACACACTTGGCGATATCTTGGCTTATCGTAATTCTTTTCGTTCTTCCAAGCTTGTCGCCGCGGTGTCAGGTATCTTCGTTTCAATTTTCTATATGGTTCCGCAAATTGTCGGCGGAGCTGTTCTGATCAAGGCACTCGTCGGCATTGAGTATGAGATTTCGGTCGCAACAGTTGGCACATTAATGTTGATCTATGTATTCTTTGGGGGCATGCGGGCGACCACCTCGGTTCAGATTATCAAGGCAATCTTGCTCCTAAGCGCATGTTTCATCCTGGTCCTACTGAGTTGGGCGCCGTTCGGATTTTCAGCTTATAAGATGCTTGGAGCGCTCTCGATTAATCCCCAGTTCCTTGCCTATATGAGTTCGTTGGTTGGCGGTGGTAGTGGTGTTGACGTCGTGCAGCGGTTCTTTGAACCGGGCCTTTATCTAACTAACCCGCTTGAACTGATGTCCTTAGGCTTTGCGCTGATCCTGGGGACCGCCGCCATGCCTCATATCCTGATGCGGTTTTTTACCGTCCCAGATGCAAAAACAGCGCGTTCTTCAGTGCTTTGGGGTATGTTGCTCATCGGCGCCTGCCATCTGATGATTTTTGCCATAGGTTTTGCTGCTGCGCATTTTGTTGGCGGCCAGAAAATCTCTCTCTTAGATAAAGGTGGCAACTTGGCTGCGCCAATCCTGGCGCAATATTTGGGCGGTGGGGCGGATTCTTTTGCCGGTAACCTCATGTTGGCTTTTGTCGCCGCCATCTCGTTTGCAACCATTGTTGCGGTCGTGGCTGGTCTGACGTTGGCTGCCGCCTCATCGCTGGCGCACGACATCTATGTGGGTGCCATTAGAAACGGAAATGTTAGTCCCAAGGGGCAGATGATTGCTGCCAAAATAGCCTCCGTAGCGATGGGCATCATTGCAACGTCGCTCGGTCTGATGGCCAAGGGGCAAAATGTGGCGCAGTTGGTTGGGTTGGCATTCGCCGTTGCTGCATCGGCTAATTTCCCCGCATTGTTACTGACATTATATTGGCGCCGATGTAATACCGTGGGAGTTGTGTGTGGCGTGATTGGAGGAACGGCTACTGCGATTATTCTGGTCTTGGTGTCTCCGAACATGCAATACCCCCTTACGCAAATCGAGTCAGCTCAAGCGAAAGTTGCTAAGCTGGTCGCGGCATCTCATCAGAAAAACTATCCCGATCTGACAGCACAAATTGCGTCCGCTCAGGCGGAGGTGGTAAGACTGCGCGAGGGAAGTCAGAAGAGCTTCGTGGGGTTGGAACGTCCACTCATTCCGTTGAAGAATCCGGGCATCATTTCGATCCCCGTCGGATTTGTGTTGGTGGTACTGGGTTCGCTATTGTCAGGAAGGCGTTCAGACGAAGAGATCTGGAACAAGATGCGAATCAGGCGTCTAACGGGAATCGGACGCGAGGCTGCTAGCGAACATTGATAGATACGTTGTTCGGGACGAAGGCCCGTGCCGCTTGAACTGGAGCTGAATTAAGCGATGGAAGCGACTGAATAGTGGCCTCCATCGTTGCTTTCCTCTTCATTCAAGCAGACAAGGTTGTGCTTGGTCTGGAGAACGTAGTTTTGAGCATGGCGAGAAACGCCTTCATCTGTTCATCTGACATTCGAGCCGTGGTAATTCTCAAACCGGCAGGAGCGGATACACAGAAGTCCGCGCCAGGTCGTACTAGCCAGCCGTGTGCCAGTAGTTGCTGCGCAAATGAAGCTTCATTTTGTATCGGTAGCCACAAATTAAACCCAGCGGTACCTGTCACATGAACACCGTAGGATTTCAATGCTTGTGAGACTAGTTGATAGCGACGAGTATAGATTTTCCCATTCTCATCAATGCGTCGTATGATCTTTGGATTGGTAAGCAGGGCATGTACCAAACGCTGCAAGAAATTACTTACCCAGCCCATACTCAAGCTTTGCGAAATCTCTAGCTTTTGAAGAGTCGTTGCGTCACCCGCTGTTACCGCCACCCGATAGTCTGGGCCCAGGAATTTAGAGAAAGTCCGTACTACTACCCACTTCGTAGCGACCTTGCTGTGCCAGTTATGGTACGAAGAGAAATTGAGCAAACTAGAATGATCGTCATCGATAAACAGAACGTTGTCCGTTTTATCGGCAATGGCTTTAAGCTGGCGCGCCCGTGCCTTTGTGGTATTGACCCCTGTGGGATTTTGTCCCCGGTTACTAAAGATGACCGCGCGGCATCCGTTGTCGATCGCGCTACTCAGACTTTCGGGAAGAATGCCTTCTTCGTCCATCGCCAAACCAACTGGGCGCATACCCATCGCTCTGACCAAAGATAAGGTGGTCATATAGCCAGGGTCTTCCACCGCGACTTTGTCGCCGACTCTGAGATTGCTTCTCAAAATGCGTTCAATGGCATCCAGAGCGCCGGCGGAGACGAAGATGGCGTCGGTATGGATACCATCGGCAGAGAAATTAGCTTTGCCCCAGTCTAGTAGCCCTTGAAAATTTCTCTCTTCACCATATAGCCGGGGGGTTAATGGGAGGGATGCAAGTATCTTGCGTATCTCCTTTTCCTCTGGCAGCAAGGATGGGTCTGGGTTTCCATCGTGCAGGCGGACGATGTCCGCAGACAGGTCCGCATGTGCGGGCGCAATCTCGCCCTGTCGGGGGCCGGCGACAATTGAGCCGCGTCGTCCATCTGCCACCACCAAGCCACATTCCTGCAGCAGACGGTAGGCCACTGCCGCAGTGTTCTTGTTGATGCCCAGCTCCTCTGCCAGGATACGTAACGGTGGCAATTGCTCGCCCGGTTTCAATTTGCCTTGCAAAATGGACTCTTCAAACGCTTCAAAGATATTTGCTGCCTTTTTCTCTTTGATCTGTAATTGTCTGAGGTTATACATGGTTTTGTCCTATCCGCTTGGGCACTAGGCATTATAGTGCGACTCGACTATTCCTTCAGGACAAAGAAAATTCCTGCTCGCGCCAGCGCTGACGAGAAACAGGCTTGACAGTTCCGCACGATCCCCTATTATGTTTGTACTGGGTCAAAAATAATAATGACCTGGTTCAAACATATATTCGAGCTATCTTTCTTGGCTCGATAACACAAGGATAAACAATGAACTCACCCATCTCCAATGACATCCACTTGAAAATTGGTGGACTGATCTTTCCCAATATGGACCAATGCGACTTTACCGGTCCATTTGAAGCACTCTCGCGCATTCCGAATTCGACCTTTTATACAATCTGGAAAGATAAAGATCCAGTGGCGGATATGCGAGGCCTGCGCATCGTTCCAGACACGACAATAGAAGAAGTCCCGCAATTGGATGTCTTGCTGGTGCCAGGAGGATATGGGCAAGAAGCGTTGATGAGCGACGACATAGTGCTGTCTTTCCTACGTAGGCAGGCTAATGGCGCGCGGTACGTTTACTCGGTTTGTACTGGTGCCTTGCTGTGCGGAGCTGCGGGCTTGCTGGAGGGGAAGCGTGCCACTTGTCATTGGACGGCGCTAGAAGTATTGCCATTCTTCGGGGCAACGCCAAGTACGGAACGTGTCGTAATTGATGGCAATATGATTACGGCCGGTGGTGTCACTTCCGGTATTGACGGCTCGCTGATTGTTGCTTCCCTTCTCCGAGGAGATACTGTTGCGCAAGAACTTCAGCTTTACATGTCCTACGATCCGCAGCCACCTTTCAACGCTGGATCTCCAGCAACCGCCCCTGCCCATGTTCTTCAAGCCGTGACCGCTCGAGCCAAAGAAATGCTTGATAGACGTCTGGCGACAGCCGAGCGATATTGGGCGAGGACTACCTCTATTACGAGTGCGTGATAGCTGTCTAGCAGTTGCGCTTGTAATAGTCCGACATTTGCCTCTGAGGCAGGAGCGAGAAGGTTGCCAAGAATTTAGGCAATTACCTTCCGGCGTCAATAGATAGGGGTGATCCTTTAGTAAGTGGGATCATCCCGTCTTTGAGCGGTCGGAAGACCCACTAAAAATCCTCTCAGTAGATCATCCTAAAAGGAACTCTAAATTAGCGAATTCATGGAGGAAGAGTTCAAGCGTCGGACACCAGTCGCAGCTACACCGCTTTGGTGCGTAGTTACGGGCTGACGGAGGAGTTCGTCACACTACATTGCCCGTAGCAGAATGGCATGGTTGAACGTGTCATCCGAACCCTGAAGGAGCAGTGTGCACACCGGTATCGCTTCGGAAAATTGCAATACGCCAGTTTCATCATTGGCGGCTGGATCGACTTCAATAACCACCGCCCGCCGTAGCAGGCGTTGGGTATGAAGGCACCAGCTGAGGCGTTTTCCTTAGCCGCGTAAAGTGAGCAGATTTCGCTGGGTCACTTCACATGGTCAATAGCAATGCGATTGTCTGATTCATCACGTTCGAACTGCATCACTATTTGCGCAGGCGCGGTGACGCTTTCACGCATTCACTAAAACTACGGAGACCCCTCTATGGGCCAACTGTCCTTCAATAAGAAACTTTGGCTACCACTTATTCTCAGCCTCATCGCGCTTCTAGCAATATCCATCTTCAGTTCGGTTATGGTCCGCAGTATCCGTCTGGAAGAACGTCACGCGGGTCTATTCAATATCGGCCAGGCTGCCTTATCCCTAGTCAAGAGCTACGGCGCGCTGGCCGACAGCGGTGCTCTAACCAAGGACGAAGCACAAAAGCGTGCCAAGGAGGCCATCAAGAATCTACGCTACGGTAGTGACGGCTATTTCTTTATTGCCACCTCCAATCAAGTCATCGTGATGCAGCCGGTCAAGCCTGAGCTGGAAGGCAAGAATCTGACCGACTTCAAGGATCCTGCCGGCAACTATCTGTTCGTGGAAATTACCAAGGCCGCCCGCCAGCCAGAAGGCGGTTTCGTGAATTACATGTGGCCCAAGGTTGGTAAGGCTGATCCGGTGTCCAAGGCAGTGTTTGCGATCGCCTACAGGCCTTGGGATTGGAGCTTGGGAACTGGTGCCTACATGGACGATATCAACGACGCATTTATGCATACCTTGCGGCAAATGGTGATCCTCTTTACAGTGGTGGCAGTGGCGCTGGTAGTTCTGGTGGTGGCGTTAAACCGGGCCATATCGCGCACCATTGGCGGCGATCCGGCCAAGGCTGCTGAGGTAGCCAACCGGATCGCCCAGGGTGATCTCACCCCCAACATCGAAACGATGCCTGGCGACCACAGCAGCCTGCTCTACGCGGTGCGCAGCATGCGCAACTCACTGCTGGCCACCATCACCAACATCAAGACCTCGGCCGACACCATCGCCACCGCCTCGCAGGAAATCGCCAGTGGCAACCTGGACTTGTCGAGCCGCACCGAACTGCAGGCCGGTTCCATCGAGGAAACCGCCTCGGCGATGGAAGAGCTTACCGCCACCGTCAGGCAGAACGCCGACAATGCTCGTCAGGCCAAGCAGTTGGCTGAGTCGGCCTCGGAGGTCGCCGTCCAGGGCGGAAGCGTGGTGGGCCAGGTGGTGCAGACCATGAAAGGCATCACCGATAGCTCGCGAAAGATTGCCGACATCATCGGCGTGATCGATGGCATCGCCTTCCAGACCAACATCTTGGCCTTGAATGCGGCAGTGGAGGCGGCCCGTGCCGGAGAACAGGGACGCGGCTTTGCCGTGGTCGCCTCCGAGGTGCGCTCGCTAGCGCAGCGCTCGGCCTCGGCCGCCAAGGAGATCAAGACGCTCATCAACGCCTCCGTGTCGAAGGTCGATACCGGCAGTAAGCTGGTAGAACAGGCCGGCGCCACCATGACCGAGGTGGTCGCCAGCGTCAGGCGCGTCACCGGCATCGTCGGCGAAATCAGTTCGGCCAGCCAGGAGCAGAGCGCCGGCATTGTCGCAATTGGTCACGCCATCGCGCAAATGGACGAAGGTACGCAGCAGAACGCTGCACTGGTCGAGCAGGCCGCTGCTGCGGCCCAATCCTTACAGGATCAAGCGTCTAATCTAGCCGGACTGGTTAGCCACTTCCATGTTGATAGCAGCCAGGCCGTCGTGTTACCGATCCCTACTGTTGCGCACCTTGTGCTAACGCCGGTATCCCGTCCAACTGGTGCGACTCACTTGGATCGCAATCGCCATCCTGCTTGAGCAGGTCAATGCGACTTGCTGTGCTGCATTAGCAACCTTTCAATGCAGGATCTCCAGAAAGCGCACCGGCTCATGTTCTTCAAGTCGTTACTGCTCGGGAAAAGGAGATGCTTGATAGACATCTGGCGACCGCCGAGCGATACCGGGCAAGGACTACCTCTGTTGTTAGCGCATGAAAACTGCCTTGGCATTTGAGTGCGAAATAGATAGGAGAAATTTCTGTCTTAGTCAGGAGCGAGAAGGTTGAGTAAAGTTTAGGATTCATCTTCCGGGTAAAAGATGGGCGATCCCTTAAGATAAGGATCGCCCATCTTTGGGCGGCCTTTTTAGAGTGTTCTCTCAGTATTGTTGCTCAGATTTTTTGTCATTAAGTGCCGAAACCTTTTCTAAAACGAATCAGCGCAAATTCTGCACCTATGTTTATTCGAAGGTTATAACTCGCGCATGGAGGATAGATATTTGGCCACAACAACAACGCCTGCCTGGCTAGGCGTTACAACCACCATCAACGCTAAGTCCGGTACCAGTAATGTGTTTTGCCGCCGGGCTGGCGATAAATGCAACTGCTTCGGCTACGTCCTTGTCTGTACCGTAATGGCCGAGCGCGATGTGAGATCTCATCGCTTCAGCGCCAGGGCCATCTGCTGGGTTCATGTCTGTGTCCGTTGGGCCAGGGTGCACTAAGTTGACCGTAATGCCGCGAGGGCCAAGCTCGCGCGCTAGGCCTCTTGTGAATGACAGTAACGCGGATTTAGACATCGAATATACCGTCACCGCTTCGAATGCTACTCGTTCAGCCAGGCATGAGCCGATAGAGATGATGCGACCGCCTTCTTTTAGATAAGGAATTGCCGCTTGGGAAGCTAGTACCACCGAGCGGATGTTGACGTCAATAATTTGGTCGATATGTTCAAGACTCATCGATTCAAGCGGTGCGATGAAGGCAACACCGGCATTATTGATCAAGATGTCCAGCCCGCCTAATTTCGCATTCGCTTCGCCTACTGAGCGCTTTACGTCCATGGCACTCATGCTATCGGCCTGGATTGGAAAAGCCCGGCGCCCCAACGCCTCAATTTTTCTTGCAAGGCTGGTTGCGGCGTCTACCGACTTGACATAGGTGAAAGCAACGTCTGCCCCTCTTTCGGCTAGATCAAATGCGATCGCCGCACCGATCCCTCGGGCAGCTCCAGTCACAAGAACACGTTTACCCGTAAATTCATTCATGTCATACCTTCCATCAATTGATTGATAACGCGGCCTCCATTGAGAAGCCGATTTCCCCGATAAGGCATGCCACCCCACCAGTTGATGGAGACGACTATATGAGGAAGTACAATATTCAGTGAGTGGCGAAAGAGACTAATTTTGATTAAATAATGCCATTCAAACGGTAATATGTAGGCCCTCAAGACGTTGGAAGAAGATATGCAAAAGATTGCGATACTGGCCCTTCAAAGTGTGGTCCCATTCGATCTTGGTGTCGCTTGCGATGTGTTTTCACGAGTCAAGTTAGCCAACGGAGAGAGCGCGTATAAAGTGCTCGTTTGTGCATCAGAAACGCGTATTCAGGCCGGAGCTTTCGAGATACATGCTCCACATAGTTTTGATGAGGTAGTCACGGCCGATATTGTGGTTGTGCCGGGCATAGAAGATATTCACTGTCCCATACCTGATTCAGTAATCAACGTACTTAAAGTGGCCAGCAACGCGGGTGCGCTTATAGCATCAATTTGCACCGGTACTTTTGTGTTGGCAGCCGCAGGTTTACTGGATGGAAGAGCAGCTACGACACATTGGGCCGTCGCCGAAGAGCTGGCGCGTCGTTACCCTAATGTCTCTGTTGATCCGAGTGTTTTATTCGTTGACGATGGTGACGTGGTTACATCTGCCGGCGCGTCCGCGGGCCTTGATATGTGCCTACATCTTGTCCAGCGTCTGCATGGGCAAGAAATCGCTTCCCATTCAGCTCGTCTTGCCGTTGCACCACTTCACCGGGACGGCGGTCAGGCTCAATTTATTGAGCATCAGATGCCCTCCGCTGAGTGTAGTCTGGGGAAGCTATTCGAATGGATGCTTGAAAATCTGGATAGACCACTCAATGTCTCTATCCTAGCTGCACGAGCTCGTATGAGTACACGAACCTTTGCGCGGCGATTTCGTGAGCAAACTGGGACAACACCTATACAGTGGTTGCTTAGGTTCCGTATCCGTCGTGCTCAGCAGCTTTTGGAAACGAGCGCGGCATCTATTGAATACATTTCAGCGGCTTCCGGCTTCGAATCGCCAGTCACATTCAGAACTCGCTTCCAAAGTCTTATTGGCCTGACTCCGACGGCCTATCGGCGTCGATTTGGGTCAGCAGAGGTGTGTAATATCTAGTATTTTCTTCGCCGGAGAGCGATTGAGTGTCACATGAAATAATCGCTCTTTTATCAATTGATTTTTTAATTGAATTTCATGGAGAGGAGGGGCCTCTGGTCCATTGGAAAGCCATTTCAGATGTTTGCGGTAGTTGTGTCAATTCTGCTTTCGTGACTCTTCTTGTCTTTTTCAAGAAACCCCCGAGAACGGGAGACCTATGCAATCTTTTCGCTCCGAGGGTATGTAATTTTTGATAATTAACCGTCGGCGTGGATCGTAATAGGTAGTAGCAGAAATATTAGCAATGTCGCGACCGCCATAAGGCGAAAAGTGGCTTTTCGAAAATTGCGGATCATGTCACACCGTGTTCGAAAACTATGGAACCCGGCTCGAAATAGACAGTTCCGCCTTACGTGCCTCTGCTTTAAAGGCCGTCGTTAGACCCCATTAGCCCAATGCCGATACGGAATTTGGACTAGTTTTCAGTGCCATTCGTCTGACGTTCTGTGGTGGATAGCCGTATATGCGAATAAATGCACGACGCATACGTTCTGGATCGATAAAACCTACATGCCGCGCAATAGCTTCTATCGGCTCGGCGCTCTTCTCGACCCTCGCTTTGGCCGCTTCCACCCTCAGGCGTTCTACTGCCTTAGCAGGTGTCTGCCCTGTTTCTGCTAGAAATGATCGTCCAAATTGACGAGGGCTGAGGCAGGCAATCGATGCCAGAAGCTCCGTTGTCAAGCTCTCATTCAGATGCTCACGAATATACGAAAGAACGTGGCGAATCCTGTCTGATTCTGGCTCCATATCGGCTATCGCCGAGAACTGCGACTGGTTGCCGGGGCGCCGGTGGTAGACGACCATCATTCTGGAAACATATTGGGCGAGGTCATTTCCCCAGTCATCCTGGATCATCGCTAACGCTAAATCGATGCCAGCTGTGATGCCAGCGGACGTCCACATCCGGTCGTCTTTTACAAAGATACGATCGCCTTCGACTCTGATCTTTGGAAAGTGGCGTTGTAGTCGCATCGCATATTTCCAATGCGTTGTCGCGGTTCGTCCATCTAATAGTCCAGTCTGTGCAAGCATAAATGCCCCGGTGCAGACACTTGCAACGCGGCTAGTTTCTCTGCCTAACATCTCAAGTAGCTGTTCCGGTATGCAAGGCAGATCAAATGGGTCTATTGAAATCTCGCCGCCCGTAATAAAGACCGTGTGATAGGGCATGGAGCGTATGGATTGAGTGACGACCGTGAGTCCTGACGAGCTCGTGACGGTGCCTCCATCCGTAGATATGACATGGCACCGATAGGCTTCTCCAATGCCACTTTTGGCCGCGATCTCAAAAGCCGACAAAGGTCCGCTCAAATCTTGAATCTGAAATCCTGGGAAGACAAAAAATGCGATATCACGCGGAGTGAGTCGCCCGATAGCAGTCTTCAGTGTCGTGGCCATATCCATTACGGCTAGGATTCCGGCTCGCGCCAGAATAAATCAACAAAAGCGTCATAGTCCATCAAAACCGAATGGCTAGAAGGACGAATATCCCTCAAAAAACGACATTATAAGATTTGAGCCTTCAAGAAGGGCGCGGCTAGTTGATTTTCTGGAAGAGCTTTGTCGCATAGCACAATTCGTGGCTAGAAATGAGGGAAGTAAGTCCTTTGTGCATCCTCAACAGTTGGAGAAAATCTAACTGCTAGTTCAGCAGTGAACAGCTCCAGCTCTTTCACTGGTCATTGCGACACCTACTTCGGACTGCGGTAAGGCCATGCGTCTCTTCGACGCCAGCCCTAATCGCTCGCCATCTTTTCAATTCAAAAAACCACTATTTAACACTCCATCATGGCTAAGCTTTACCTCTCAAAAAACAGGATTGCCGCCGCGGTCCTGGCTGTTTCCATCGTTGCTGCCGGAACACTACTGGGTACTGACCGCAGCAATGCCACCACACCGTCATCGTCTCAAACACTACCGGAAGTCGACGTTGCAGTGGCTGAAAATAGCACGATAGTTGATTGGCAAAACTATTCCGGCAGGCTCGCGGCCGTAGACAAGGTCGAAGTCAGACCGATGGTCTCTGGACCGATTGTTAACGTGAACATTCGTGACGGCGCGCTTGTGAAGAAGGGGGACATACTCTTTGTCATTGATCCGCGCCCCTATCGTGCGGAATTTGCCCGCGCTACAGGCTATCTGGCTGCGGCGCAAGCGCGCGCCGACTACACACGTCGCGAGTGGGAGCGAGCTAAGCGCCTCATTGTTGAAAATGCGATTGCCAAGCGGGATTATGAAGAGAAGCAGAATGCGGAGAATGAAGCAAACGCGAACCTATTTGTTGCTCAAGCTGGTTTACAACTCGCGAAGATCAACCTGGAATACACAAACGTCAAAGCACCAGTGGCGGGCCGGATTTCTCGGGCGGAAATTACCGTTGGCAATATCGTGACAGCAGGAGCCAATTCGGCTCCGCTGACAAGTATCGTTTCCCAAGCACCAATCTACGGCGAATTTGATGTCGATGAACAAACATTTCTTCAGTATATCGGCCAGGTTAAGACCAACCAAAAATTACCGGTAGAGCTGGGACTTGCAAATGAAAAAGGATATTCACGACAAGGCGTTATCCACTCCGTAGACAATCAGCTCAACACATCCTCTGGAACAATTCGTGTTCGCGCACAATTTGATAACAAGGATGGTGCGCTTACTCCAGGTCTATATGCTCGGTTCAGGGTGGCAGGTAGTACCCCCCACTCGGCACTTTTGATCGATGAAAAGTCGATCAACACTGATCAAGACAAGAAGTTTGTGCTGGTACTCGACAGGAATGATCAGGTCCAGTACCGCGAGGTCACTCTGGGTAATCTGCATGGAGAGCAGCGTGTCATCGAAGGAGGTTTATCGGCTGGTGAGCGCGTGATTGTAAGCGGCATGCAACGCGTTAAACCTGGTGACAAGGCTCGCGGAAAAATAGAGCAAAAAAAAATCGATCAGAAGGTGACGAATAGAGCCGATAGTGCGTGAGGGTCGGCGTACCCTGAACCTGTACAGAGAAGCATGAATGCGCATGTCACTTTTCTAGAAAAATCCCATGAACGTATCAAAATTTTTTATTGACCGGCCTATTTTTGCCGGTGTTCTTTCGGTCCTGATACTCCTTGCAGGTCTAATTTCTCTATTCAAACTCCCCATTTCTGAATACCCAGATGTTGTACCGCCGTCTGTCATTGTACATGCGCAATACCCGGGAGCTAATCCAAAAGTGATCGCCGAAGCAGTCGCGGCGCCGCTTGAGGAAAGAATCAACGGCGTCGAGAACATGCTCTACATGCAGTCTCAGGCGAACAGTGAAGGTGATCTGACGCTCACAGTCACTTTTCAGTTGGGCATGGATCCTGATCTAGCCACCCAGCTCGTTCAAAATCGCGTGAATCAGGCCTTGCCAAGGTTACCTGAGGATGTGCAGCGGTTAGGAGTAACGACTATCAAGAGTTCGCCCACGGTCACTCTGTTCATGCACCTCTATTCGGCGAACGATCGATATGACATCGTCTATTTGAGGAACTACGCTCTAATCAATATTAGAGATAAGCTTGCGCGGATCAAGGGCGTGGGGGACGTACAGCTTTGGGGCAGCGGCGATTACGCGATGCGGGTCTGGTTGGATCCTCAGAAAGTGGCGCAGCGAAACTTAACTGCGGCGGAAATTATTGCAGCGATTCGTGAACAGAATGTACAGGTGGCCGCGGGCGCCGTTGGAGCGTCGCCATCCGCACCAGGTGTCGCCCTTGAGCTATCCATCAATGCACGTGGCCGCCTCGAAACCGAAAAGGATTTTGGTGAAATTATCGTCAAGACGGAGGCGAGTGGAGCTGTCGTACGCTTGGCCGATGTGGCCAGAATTGAGCTCGCCGCTGCCGAATACGGGAGGCGGTCCACGCTCGATAATAAGCCCGCCATCGCGCTATCTATCAATGAAGCGCCTGGCGCGAATTCCCTCCAAATTTCGGAGGACGTCCGAACTGCAATGAAGGAGCTGAGCAAGGATTTCCCCCAGGGTGTCGAATTCCAGATTGCCTATGATCCGACGCGATTTGTTCGATCTAGCATTCGTGCCGTAATTCATACCTTGCTAGAGGCCATTGCACTGGTCGTTATCGTTGTCATAGTCTTCTTGCAAACTTGGCGGACGTCGATCATTCCGCTCATTGCCGTTCCCGTATCGATCGTCGGTACGCTTTCACTGTTGCATGTGTTCGGCTTTTCCATCAATGCGCTTTCACTATTCGGCTTGGTATTGGCAATTGGTATCGTTGTCGACGATGCAATTGTTGTGGTGGAAAACGTAGAGCGAAATATAGAAAAGGGGATGAGCCCGCGGGAGGCGACATATCGAGCGATGCAGGAAGTCAGCGGTCCCATCATTGCTATTGCCCTGACCTTGGTGGCGGTTTTTGTGCCGCTCGCTTTTATGACGGGGCTCACAGGGCAATTCTATAAACAATTTGCGATGACCATTGCAATCTCTACGGTCATTTC
Organism: Herbaspirillum sp. VT-16-41; assembly: GCF_001994935.1. Taxonomy (NCBI): domain Bacteria; kingdom Pseudomonadati; phylum Pseudomonadota; class Betaproteobacteria; order Burkholderiales; family Oxalobacteraceae; genus Herbaspirillum; species Herbaspirillum sp. VT-16-41. Next base: position 101,469 of record NZ_MUXB01000121.1, on the reverse strand, counting down.
GGCAATCAACTCTCTCACGCTGTCGCCAGCCTTATCGGCATTGCTATTGCAAGGACATGGAGCTAAAGATGATTGGTTGACACGGATAATGAATCGATACTTCGGTTCGTTCTTCCGGGCATTTAACAAGCTTTTCCATCGTGCGTCGGAACGCTATGCGGGCGGGGTCGCAGGTGTCGTCAAGCATAAAGGCAGGATGCTAATTTTATATGCGGTGCTTCTGGGAATGACTGTACTGATTGGGAAAATTGTGCCAGGAGGTTTTGTTCCGGCGCAAGACAAGGAATACATCATTACTTTCGCAAAGCTTCCGGAAGGTGCCTCGTTGGATAGAACGGCCGAGATTATTCATCAGATGAGCGAGATTGTTTTGAAAGAACCTGGAGCGGCTCATGCCGTGGCTTTCCCGGGTCTCTCAGTCAATGGCTTTACAAACAATTCCAGTAGCGGCATCGTTTTTGTACCGTTGAAGCCATTTGAAGATAGAAACGACAAATCTCTTACCGCAACTGCAATCGCAGCCTCTCTAAATAAGAAATTTAGTTCAATCAAAGGTGCATTTATTGCAGTGTTTCCGCCACCTCCGGTTTTGGGAATTGGGACTCTCGGAGGCTTCAAGATGCAATTGGAAGATCAGGGTGCAGTGGGATATGAGGCTCTAAATAAAGCCAAAGAGGCCTTCATAAAAAAAGCAGCGTCGACGCCGGAATTGGGTCCCGTGTTTTCGAACTATCAGATCAATGTTCCTCAGTTGGATGTTGATATCGATCGCGTCAAGGTCAAGCAATTAGGGCTCTCGGTGACCGATGTATTTAATACAATGCAGGTCTATCTGGGATCACTTTACGTCAATGACTTCAACCGGTTTGGACGGGTATATCAAGTACGGGTGCAGGCCGATGCACCCTATCGACAAGACGCTGATAGCATTCTGCAGCTTAAAACACGCAACAAAAATGGAGAAATGGTGCCTCTCTCATCTGTGGTGAGAGTCTCGCCGACCTATGGACCAACGAGCGTAGTTCGTTATAACGGCTACACCGCAGCAGACATCAATGGTGGCCCGGCACCGGGCGTTTCCTCCGACGAGGCGCAAGCTGCAGCGGAGCGTGTCGCAAAAGAAGTATTGCCAAAGGGTGTGAAATTCGAATGGACGGATTTGACATATCAGAAAATCCTGGCGGGAAATTCTGGCCTATGGATTTTCCCCATTAGTGTCCTACTTGTGTTTCTTGCGCTGGCGGCTCTGTACGAAAGCCTGACATTACCGTTGGCTGTGATCCTAATTGTTCCGATGAGTGTTCTCTCTGCGCTGGCGGGCGTATGGCTGACGGGCGGAGATAACAATATTTTCACGCAGATTGGATTGATGGTGCTGGTGGGCCTTGCGTCAAAAAATGCCATTTTAATCGTCGAATTTGCGCGTGAGCTTGAGCACGATGGGCGAACCCCGATTGAAGCAGCAATTGAGGCGAGTCGACTGCGCTTGCGTCCTATCTTGATGACGTCATTCGCCTTCATTATGGGAGTTGTTCCCTTGGTTCTCTCTACCGGAGCGGGTTCTGAGATGCGACAGGCAATGGGTATCGCTGTATTTTTTGGCATGCTCGGCGTGACACTTTTTGGTCTGATGCTTACTCCAGTGTTCTATGTGTTGTTGCGTACATTGGCCGGTGGGAAAATTCATGTGGCCAATAAGGATGCCCCGCCGGCTCACGAGGCCCCCGTCTTTGAAATCGGCACGAAGGAGATGTGATGAATTACGAAACCAACACGTCCACCCGGGAACTGCACCGCGTCAATCGCATGATCGCCGCGCTCTCTCTACTTTCTGCGCTAACGGCTTGTTCTACCGCGCCTGTATATACCAGACCTCAGCTACCTGCTCATGCCCATTTCAAGGAGCAGTCGCCGCTGGATAAAGATGTTTCAGCTAATTGGAAGATAGCGGAGCCCGGCGAGAATCTTCATCGCGGACAATGGTGGAAAATTTTTGCAGATCCAGGATTGGATGCACTGGAAAAGGAGGCAATCGGAGCCAATCAGAGCTTGAAAGCCGCTGCTGCGCGAATCCAGCAATCTAGAGCATTAACGCAAGGCGCGCGTGCAGAGAGATTTCCGTCATTGGAAGGTGGCGTTGGACCGACCAGGCAGCGTGTCTCACCTGCATCGCAATCTTTACCAAGCGACAGCGAGATCCAACCTCAGACTCTATGGCGGGCCCAAGTTACTGCGTCATATGAACTTGACTTGTTTGGACGCGTCTCTTCTAGAATTGATGCGGCCGAGGCTGACCAGGAGCAAAACGATGCCCTTTTCAGATCTATCCAGCTGGCTTTACAGGCGGACGTTGCACAACAGTATTTCCGCCTCCGCGAACTGGATAGACAAGCCGATCTTTATCGCCAGACATCCGTATTGCGGGAAGATACCTTACGCCTTATCGAGCATAGGTTTAACGAAGGAGAAACTGATGAATTTGACGTTGCCAGGGCGCGTAATGAGGCTGCCTCGGCACGTGCTAGTGCAGTCGGAGTGGCCCGCGCGCGCGCGATAGCAGAACACGCTCTAGCAACGCTGTTGGGAAAAATCCCTGCCGATTTTTCGCTTCCGGAGACTCCTTTAGAGTCGGTTTCTGTTCAGATTCCGGCCGGAATTTCGTCAACGTTACTGGAGCGGCGTCCTGATGTAGCCGCTGCTGAACGCGCAATAGCGGCGGCGAATGCGCGCATTGGAGTTGCGAAGTCAGCCTATTTCCCGAAAATCGATATAACGGGAGCATTTGGTTATGAGTCAGCTAAGTTAAAGGATCTATTTAACTGGTCGAGTCGGACTTTCCTGCTTGGACCGTTGGTCGGAACAGCGTTGACTGTTCCAATTTTCGATGGCGGACAACGAAACGCCAATTTGAAGGGAGCGCAGGCGAGGTTGGATGAAGCTGCAGCTAACTATCAGCAGCAAGTTCTAGTTGCATTCCGTGAGGTAGAGGATAACCTCGCTACGCTGCGTTTACTCCGGTCTCAGACTGCGGAACAGCAGGTGGCATTAGAGGCATCGGCGAAAGCTGAAAAGCTTGCGCGCTTACGATATCGCGAAGGGCAGAGCAATCTGATTGATCTCATCGATGTCCAGCGCCAGGTGTTGCAATCACAGCTACTTGTTAGTGACCTCGTAGGCGCGCGCGCGATTGCGACCGTGAATTTGATCAGGGCCCTAGGCGGTGGATGGGAGAGAAACGACAATGATGACCTAACTTCTGCTGCGGTCACCGAAAGGAAAAATCAATAATCATAAGAGCGACTTTCCCGCTTTAACGGGGCGGGAAAGTCGTCGATCTAGAGGGCCGTAATGGAGAGAGGGAGAGAGCGATATCAGTGGGCAGGGCAGCTCTAGGGAGGAGGCGTATGAATTGGACACATATTACTGGCTGTTTAATCCAATTATCTGCGTATGGGACTTCCGGTCTTACTTATTCAGTCCGGTTAGGATCATAGCCATATTCAACACCACGACTACAGCGATCGACGATAAAAATATCTTTCGTGCCCATTGTACGTCATTGGTTGTGTGAAATCCTTGGAAACACAAGTTCAACCAATATAATCCGATAGCTAAAGATGGAACTAAATAGATTGCGCTTGCATAGCCGAGTAGCGTGAGAATGGGAATGGTAGCGGTGAAAGCGGCGACGTATCCAGCCATTTGCCGTTTGGCAGCGGGCCAACCCTTGACAGCCGGATAAACTGGAATTGACGCTGCTCGATAATCTGCAGCGCGAAATATTGCAATGGCGTAGGAATGCGGCATCTGCCACAAAGCAAACATTAGTAGAAGTGTGACGGCAGCAGCGTCAAACTGACCGCTGGATGAACAATAGCCTACGACAGGAGGCATCGCACCGGACAGGCTGCCAACCAATGTTCCATGAATGGACTTTCGTTTCAGAAGGGATGTGTAGAAACCGACGTACGCTAGATATCCAAGAAGGATCAGTGCTACTGGGAGATATTGCTCTGTGGCTGCGTAGAGCATCGAAATTCCAGAGATTCCTAAGATTAGAACAATCGCCTTGGCCACGGTAACCGGTATTTCAGACCTCACGAGTGGACGATCCCGAGTGCGAGCCATCAATGCATCAATATCTCGATCGAAGATGTTGTTCGCTGCGCATGCCGATGAGATCGTAAGTGCTACGCTCATCGAAACTAGCATGCCTTTGGTCCATTGAATACTTCCCACAGACCCTAGAAAATATCCCCCTGTCACTGAGAAAAGATTTCCGGCAACGATGCCGGGTTTGAGTAACTTCAAATACGGTCGATACATGACGGCGGCTTGGAATTCAGCATTGCAGGACGACGATTCTCCGGAATGGGCCAAATGAGCGGCCATAGGTCGGCGGCGTGGCGATGTTCAGGATGGCTTGATGACGGCTAAGATTGTTATACCGACGATGGAGATGAGTATCATTGGGAGCAGCGGCGACGATGTCGATACTTTGCCGTTTGCGATGCGACGCAGTCGCCCAGATTGGATGCCATGGGCAGCAGATAAGGCCACAACGAGAAAAAGCTTCGCGTGCAGCCATGGGGCGTTGAACCAGTGCCCCGTCAACGCCAGTCCAAGTCCAAACGTCCAGACAAAAATCATTGCGGGAGTGGTCACCGCATGGTCCCAACGTCTTAGCGCAGCTGCAACGCCAACCGCCCCACTACTATTTCGGCGTATCGACCAGAGAAACGCTGATACGGCCATGACGCCACCGCAGAAGAGTATCGCAGACAGAACGTGTACTGCCTTGGTCCATGGATAAAGTGAGGATAGGTTCATAGGTTTGCAGTGGAACGAAGTTGCTTAATTTTGCGAGAGATAATGGACGCATTCAAAAAACCTCCGGCCGGCAGGATAGCCAATACCATCATCTTGACCGTCTCTCCAGCACGCCAGTCGGACCCTGATGCTGTTTGTATAACCGTCCAAAGATAGATGCAAAACGCAATTCCATGAATGGGTCCCATGACTTTCACTCCTAGTGACCAGCCTCCCCAGTGTTTCAGTGGTACAGCGATTATCAATAAAAAAAGCAGCGTGAACGCCTCAATTCGAGAAATCAGCTCAAGTCGATGCAACTGCCTCAGGTCGTCTGATGCCGACTGAGTTATGTGGACGGTGTCTGACATCGATTTTCTCCAGATGGATCGCGAATATAACTTCAGATTGAAGGGCATTGTGAGGACGAAATCGGACTTAAATAGCTCATTTTTTGCCATTTATCTTTATAAAGGTCCGTTTTCTGGCTCACATGAACAGAATTTTCGAGAACTTTTTTGGGCGGAAGGGGCGAGCCTAAATGGTGATATCGAAAATCTGTACGTGTTTGCAAGCTGGAACGAGATAAATCCCTCGTAAGTATCGAAAATGAATTTTCCTCGGAAGAGGCGAAGACGATTTTCTAATTGCCTCAGTCTGCCCTGAAGATTTACCTCTTCGCTTAAAGGCCCTTTGATACCAAAGGGTGCAGAGAGACAATATAGGGAGGGGCCGCTAGCAGGGGGGAAATTTCATCCAATATGGTTGAGAACGGTTCGGCATTTACGTGCTTATCGCGAGAAGCAATGTCGTCGAAAGTCTGGATCAACCATATTACGTTCGCATCGTCTACTGAGCGTAGCAGCGCGTAGATTCGCGTTCCACTGTCTAGGCTAGCAGCCTTGACCAGTGGTTCAAGCTTTTTGATAAGCGCTTCTGCTTGGCCAGGTTTTGCCTTTAATTGCTCTATCGCCGCGAAGCCTGCGATACCTCTATCACCACCATAGGACCAGACCTTTTCACCTGGCGTCCTCAGACGGCCCAAGAGTACAGCGGGTTGCGGGGTTGGACCGTCTGCAGCGTGTAGTTCTGGGACGTCAGAAAATAGCCCAAGCACTCGCCCTTCCCACAAATCGAGATATTCGGCACGACGTTCGGAACTCACGTGAGCGACCGACCAGGCGTAGAATGGAGGCATCACGTCGAAGCCGGCGTAAGCGAGGACGCCATTTTGAATCGACTCCAAGCGCTCGGAGTGTCGGCTCGGCACTGCGCCCTGAGCGGGCTCAGGGGCTCCAAGCGTGGTACCGATTAAAGCGCGCTTTCCCGAGAGGCCACCACGCCCGTAGGCACCGATATCCCGGTGGTCATTGCTATACACACGGTCGTAGGCGAACACCCGATCGAACCATCCTTTGAGAATTGCCGGAGCATTAAACCAGTAAAGCGGGAACAAGAATACGACAGCATCGGCCCAAGCCAGTTTGTCGAGTTCCTCTAGAATATCGGGGGCGTAGCTCCCATCAAGTGACGCGATTCGCTGCCGAGATTGGTAGTCTGTGCCTGAGCCAGGGCCTCCATTGGGTCGCGCAGAGAGAAAGTCAGCGTCATCGGCGATTGCTTTGAATTTCGCAGCGTGCAGGTCGGACACCTTGATGTTATATCCTTGCCGAGAGAGCGCTTTAAGAGAACGGTCCAGCATTGCCTTGGCAAAGGAGTTGGAGTCGTGATGTGCGTAGACGATAAGGATGTTCTTTGACATAAAACTAATATTGCTGTGATTAATGAAGGTGAGATCTTCCCAGCATGTGCTCTAGCACGAGCAGATGGGGACCTCAAACAAATTGGCCGCCTTGCTCGTCGAAAGGGTGGGCCTGTATCTGACGGGACGGAGACGTTGGTCGGTAAGTTCCGAATTCGAGATCTGAAGGCTTAGAGTTGCGAAGCCCCTCCGTCAACGACCAGTTCGGTTCCGACGACGTAAGATGATTCGTCACTTGCCAAGTAGAGCGCAGCGTAAGCGATATCTTTAGCCTTTCCCATATAGCCAACTGGGATGGTTTTTGAAAATTCACTTTTGAATTTTCGGATATCGGCATCCGACATCCCCCATTTGTCGAGGAGAGGTGTTTCTATGCCTCCAGGCGCAATCGCATTAAATCGAATTTTTCGGTCAAGGAATTCGTAGGACCAACTTCTGGCGAGTGATCGTACGGCAGCTTTTGCCGCTGCGGTTAGCGAAATGCCATGATTTCCGGTCTGGTCGACGAACGATGTATTGAGAATGAAGGAGGCCCCTTCTCGCAGGTCAGGTAGTACGGCCTTCAGCGTAAACACCAAGCCTTTGACGTTAACATCCATAATCTGGCCATAGAGTTCTTCATCGATGTCGTTGAGCGGGGATGGGAACGCCCATCCAGCGTTAGCAAAGACGACGTCCAGTCCGCCGAATTCTTCTCTAATTTTTGCGGCGATTATTCGCATGTCCTTGAGCGACCTCACGTCACCCTTCAGGACGAGTGCATTTTCCCCAAGCTCGGCTTGGACACTTTCAAATACGGTCTCGTTACGTCCCGTCACCGCGACTTTTGCTCCCTCTTCAATGAATAGCTTGGCAGTAGCAAGGCCGATGCCGCTGGTGCCGCCTGTGATCAGAGCCGATTTCTTTTGAAGCCGCATCTTCAATATCCTCTTTCAGCGTAGCTGTCAGTTAAACGAGAGATTTTGCGTGCAATCCCAGTTTCTCTAGCTACATTGTTAGGACATTATGTGCTCGGAGAGAACGGCGGGAAGGACATATAACCCTCAAAAAACGTCACGCACCATTCGGCTACGTGTAAGCGCTTTTTTATGTCTTAGATACGTGGGACTCCACATCTCTAGTCCGTATTCCAGCTGAAGTGGCTTGGAGCGAAAAATGGATGGCATTAAAACTATGTGTGAATAGCCAAAATGATCGAGTTAATTCACCGCGCTGATATGCCTTCCAAGAATTAGGATGGGTGCTCAAGGCGTATTTGGTGAGCGGAAGCGACGTCGGTATTCCGTCGGCGTGAGACCAACGACTTTTCTAAATCGGGATCGGAAAGTCACCGCGGAACCGAATCCGGACAGCAATGCTGTCTGATCAATTGATGTCTCACTCTCCTCGAGTATTTCACGAGCTCTATCAACCCTGGCATTGAGAAGCCATTGCAGTGGGGTAGTCCCGATCTGCTCTTGAAATCGCCTTGCGAACGTACGGGGACTCAGCTTCGCCTGTTCCGCAAGGCTATCGATGGTGTGCATTTCTCGCAAATTCTCTTTTATCCATTCCAGCAAGGGCAACAAGCTAGTTCGAGAACTGGGAAGTTCCTGACGGATGAATTGCGCTTGGCCCCCGTCTCGACACATTGGTGCAACAGTGAGGCGTGCGGTATTTGCCGCAACGGATTGTCCGAAGTCGCATCGGACAAGATGGAGGCACATATCGAGCCCTGCTGATGCTCCAGCGGAGGTCACAACGCTACCATCGTCGACGAAAAGAACATTTGGTTGAACGTCAATGGTGGGATAACACCTAGCCAATTCGCTTGCAAAGCGCCAATGGGTAGTGGCGCGCCGCCCATCCAGAAGTCCACTGGCTGCCAAGATGAATGCGCCGGTACAAATGGAGGCTATTCGTATTCCCCGACTATGTGCACGTCGGAGAGCGGAGCTCACCGCATCAGGGATCGCACGGAAGGGATCTTCACTTCCAGGGACGATGATGGTGTCTGCCTGTTGAAGGCGCTCAAGCCCATACCGTAACTGCATATCAAAGCCTGGAGAGCGGATTTTTCGCGTGGGTCCGCAGACCTTCACCTCATAGGCCCGGCTTCCGTCGCTTTGTTGGGTCATGACAAAAACTTGGTAAGCAATCCCGAGGTCCAAAGGCACCACGTCGTTCAAAGTCAATATTGCAATCTTTCGCATAGAAATGTGCTCCGTTGATGCAATGGAACCGATATCGGTTCGTGGCGGAATTGAATCGATATTTGTCATTACTGCCACTCACTTGCAATGTGATTGAGGGGCTATGCTTTCGTCAACTTCAACAAAAGGAGAAAGCAATGTCTGAGCATCTGGATAAAGGTAATGGAGATCGGAAGTTGGAAATTGGCATGGTTATCTTTCCAGGGTTCACTTTACAAGACCTTGCGGGTCCACAAACTGCTTTTGGTCTTCACGCGAATACGCACATCATCTGGAAGAACATGGATGCAGTCCCTACGGACATGGGGGTGACTATGAATCCGACAATTGCGATGAGGGACGTGCCTGAAAATCTCGATGTGTTGTTTATCGCAGGAGGAGGGGGAACGCCGGAGATTATGAAAGATCAGGAGTTTCTTGACTTCGTCGCTCATGCTGGCAAGACGGCCACCTACATTACGGCCGTATGCACGGGATCTGTGCTTCTCGCGATGGCTGGTCTTCTAGATGGTTACCGGGCAGCTACTTATTGGCCCTTTTACGAACCCCTTATTGCGCTAGGCGTGGAGCCAAGCTACGAGCGTGTATGCGTTGATAGAAATCGTATTACAGGCGGTGGGGTGACGGCAGGTATTGATTTTGCACTACAACTTATTGCCGAAATAAAGGGGAAGGAGGCGGCCGAGTTTACCCAGCTCGTGCTCGAATACGATCCACAGCCAACCCTGACTTCAGGTCACCCTCGTAGCGCTCGGCCGGAAATCGTCGCTCAAATCCAAGGTCTTTGGGGACGGACGGATGAGGCAGTTCGTGTTGCAAAAGCGCATATGGCGACCAGAGTGAATTCTTCGCGAGTGACTTCTGTCTAGGTCTCAAATAGTCGTCTTCCCGTTACTCACGGTCACGTTCCCTGGAATGCTGGCCAGCACGACGGGCTACCTGTCTCAGGGAGGTATGGGAGGACGCTTCGATCCAATGAACCTCGGCATGGCAGTTTGGAACGCGCAGGAGGACTGCGAATCACGCCCTTAATGAAGCGGCCACGCCCGCCGATCTCTGACTGGACTCTCGACGATCTCCGCCGAAAATCTCCGCCGCAGTCCTAGGACAGGTCGGCGATCGTCGCCCCGGTATGCCGACAAGCATGCTCACGATCACGATGTTTTGAAGCGGCTTTGGATGACCAGGCTGGAGGAAGCGTTGGCGCAACTTATGCAGGACAGAATTCTGACGCAGCGGGCTTCAGAAAAACTGGTCGCGTGAGGGGAGGTGGGCCTCTCCAAGATATTCCGGAAATGGCTCATTCAGACGACCGCGCAGCCTGGTATCAAGCATGGCGGCTAGTTAGGTTGGTCACAATATCGATATGCTCAATGATGGGAATTTTGCCGTCCTTGCTGGCCTGTTAGGCGGTGCCGTGGCATGATTCCGCGCCAGATCAGATTTGCTTTGAATTACGGCTGCGCAAGGCCCTGATGTCCGCGACGACACTGCCTGCCTTGCTCAGATATTGACTTTGAGTGTCAGGTAAAACGATCTCGGCTGTGTCGGAATGACGACCGGAAAGCCGAAATACTGATAGGACTCGTAGCTTCGCCGGCCCGTCAGGTTGTACCCGGAAAGCTGAAGAGTGTACTGACCAAAGTCATAGGCGGCCTGGGCATCCACTGTCGCCATGCCTGGCACGGAGACGGTATTGGGCAAGGTCAGCTGACGCCGACCGAGTGCCGTGATACCGGCTCCGAATGACAATCCCTCGGCGGCGCCATCCAGTACGCGATAGCGGAAGGCTAGGCGTCCGCTATGCCTTGGTACGCGGGCCAGTGTGTCCCCAACCGGGATCGTGTTGTCTTGCGTGACCACCGCTTGGGTATAGGCGTAGTTCGCCAGCAAGGACAACGCTCGCACCGGTTCCCAGGTCATGTCGGCCTCGAATCCGCGTGCGCGTTGCTGCCCCGTCTGAATCGACACGAGGGGATTTCCGGGATCGGCTGTAGCGACGTTGTCGCGCGTTTGTTCGAACACGGCCAGCGTACCCGACAGCTTGCGCGCTTTATCGTCAAGCTTGATACCAAGCTCGATGTTCCTGGATGTTTCGGGCTTGGGTATCGTTGAGCCAATGAAACCGAATGGTGCGCGGAAGGCAGTCGCATAACCCGCATACAGTGCCAGTCCTTGTAGCAGGTCGTAATTGACGCCTACCCGCGGCGAAACATGGTGGTAAGTTTTGTCGGTCCCCTGTTCTGCCTCCTGAAACTCAAGCTGGGTCAGCCGCAGTGCACCAGTGAAGTGCCAGCGACCATAGTGAGCCTGGTCCTGCACGTAAGTTGCGAGCGTGCGGTAGCGATCCGTCTGCGTCGAGTTGATGGGGGTCTTGTCGCCAAAGGCAAGGTTGTATTGAGGGTTGGAAAGATCAATCGAGCCGACGCTCGTCCCATCAAAGCCCATCCCCGAATAGAACTTCGTCAGGTCGTATGCAACCCCAGCGACCCATTCGTGACGGCCGCCCAGCATGTTCATTGGCGCGATCAAATGCGCGTCGAGAGCGGTTTCGCGCGTTCTGGTGCTCATGGTGAGCGGGAAGATCGGATAGGTGGTGGGCGTAGAAGCATCGGGCGCTGCCAGTGCCGGATAGACGAAGCTTCCGTATTCGCCAACGTTACTGGTGTAGAACTGTGCGGAGGCCTCCAGGCGAACACCGTCATCAAACTTGTGGCGCAACTCGATCTTTCCGAGACGATTGTTGATATCAGTCATGGGCTGGCCATTGGGCGCACCTGGAAAGGCATTGCGATAAAGCTGTCCCGCCAGCGCCTGTTGAGCCGGCAGGCCTGAGTACTCAAGCTGCTGGGTACGGTTGTACTGGCCAGAAAAAAGAATCTCGGTCTGCGCGTCGGGCTTGAACAGGATGCTGGGCTGGAAAAATACGCGTTTCCCGTGGACCTTGTCGATCCAGCTTGTATTGTCCTGGTATTCCCCTGCGAGACGTATTGCCAGCTTGTCGCTCAGTGTTACGTTGTAGTCACCATAGGGGTTGGTGGTTGAGTAGCTGCCCGCTCGAATACCAAGAAAGCCGCCATTTCTGCCAATCTCAGGACGCGTCGAATCTATGTTGATGAGTCCGCCCAGGGGAGAGCCCAGGCCACCGCCATACAGGGTCGAACTTGGTCCTTTCAACACCTCGATTCGTTCGACGCCGACCAGCCCTGCTGGATTGAATGCTTGTTGGTTTCCGCCGAAGATGGACAGACCATCCAGATAGGTCTCCGCAGGAAATCCTCGAATGATGGGAGCGATGAACAATACTTCCTCCGGCTTGGTCGGCACCACCCCGGAAACGTTGACGAGTGCATCAGAGAGGCTGTGGACGTCCTGGTCGTCAAGGAGGGATCGTTTCAATACGGAGACAGACTGCGGTGTCTGAAGCAATGGTGTATCCGTACGTGTCGCCGAGCTGGACCGTGAAGCAGCGTAGCCCGGACTCTCCTCTGTAACGACAACCTCAGGAAGCACCGAAGACACGGGCTGCTTGTCCGAAATGCTTTCGGAAGCGACCGCATTGGTGATGGGAGTCGAGGTGGCGTTGCTGGATTGCGCCATGACGACTGTTGCAAATGGATAGACCAATGCGATGGCGGCTGCGAGGGAAGTCTTTTTCATCGTTTAAAGTAGATTTCGGGCTATCGGACCAACTGATCTGCTATTTGTAGTGTCAGAGCCTGGGTGCTGGTTATCATGCAGATCGAATCGATAAACTTGGAATCACAATAAGGCAACCACCAGGACAAGTAAGAAGTCTTGTGCAGGCACAGCGCCGTAGCGGCGTTTTATTTTTTGACGGCGCAATATTCGGATATAGCATGGGGAGCTCTAATAGCGACTCAGTAACATCTCCGGCTAAGCCACATGCTGGGCTGGCGCATGCTATTCTGCGGCCAAGGCCGGACGGTCAAGTGCAGTTCATTGGTTTGGCACTCCACCGTCCGGGCGCCAGTTAGGAATAAGGCGTGCGAGCGCGTTACAACCAAAGGTGACGGGGATTGCCACCGCCAGTCCCGACGCGGTCATGATCAGAGCCTCCCCAACGGATATCTTCAGCAGAATCACATGCCGAAATGCAATGGACATACTCACCGGAAGGACGGCGAATTCGTGCGTGACAAAGTCACCCTAAGACCACAATCTAGGAAGGCCTAAAGGATCGATTTCTTCCATGAAGATTTAAGTCTTCATGCGGCGAGCTATGCGCACCAAGCTTAGAGGCGATAAGGCCCCAATTATGCGCGCGGGACTGCGCATAGTGCGTGCGACAAATTGTCACATTCTCTATACGTTTCATCTTGGGTTACTGATGCCACTTGTTAGAGCGTCATTTTTATCTGGAATGGCGAATATGGCGTAATTTGAGGGAAAAACGTCGTTTCCAATTTCGAAGACCCTACGTACTATCGGCGACGAAATGATTCAATGGTGGGCTTTGCGTCATCGGAAATAGAGTCAGATCCAAACTTTGCGCTGAGTATGCGAGAGTCTATTAAAGGAAGAGAAAATGTCTAAGAAAGTGCTTGAAATTTCGCCGGATCACCCGATGTTTGCTGCGCACCATGCTGGATACGAAAGCTACGGATACTCTCCTGCAGTTCGGGCAGGCAATTTTCTCTTTATTGCTGGTGAGGTCGGCTTTCGTCCCGATGGTTCCATTCCTGAGGATGTCGCCGAGCAAGCCGAAGTGGCGCTGCAGCGGACAAAGGAAATTTTGCGCTTAGAAGGATTGACGATGGCGGATCTTGTGGAAGTGGTTAGCTACCACGTCAATCTAAAAGACAATATTGATGCGTTTTTACCCGTCAAGGCCAAATACACCGATCGTCCTTACCCGGCATGGTCGATTATCGGCGTTGAGTCGTTGGCGCTTCCGGAACTCAAGATCGAAATTCGAAGTGTCGCCGTTTTTCCGGATGAGAAATAGCTACGTAGCGGATTCTTGGATCGCCTTGGCTGGACAGATCTGGATTGTCTGATCCGTTATGGTCGACGGGGCAGATAGGGCTTCGGCGTTTTTGGCAAATGACGGGGTGTGGTCAGTCGTCCGAATTTTTCGGAATAGTTGACTCGATTTCTTTGAATTGCCGATCAACAGGGTTGGCGCTTGAAAGTTCGATGATAGAAACCTAGAGCCTGCTCTGCACTATTAGCCGTTCAGCTCGTTTAACGTGCGATTATATTTAATCGACTTTAAAGAACGTGCATTCAGGATCTCACCTGAGCGTTAGAGCGGGTTCACGCCCGCTGGATTCACTAAGCCAAAAGGACGTCGTTTCCCAATGAATAAAAAAAGTAGAGCTAAAGCTGACGCCCAATTTAATGCAGAAATAAAGCGGATTTTAGAAAAATTAAAGAAACGCGGCCGTGCCAAAGAAGCTCGGTCTCCCAGTCTTCCGGAAAAATTTCATGTTTCCAACTACGAAGAAATAAAAAACTGGGATTTTCTAGATTGGTTTCATGCGCTTGCCTTCAGGCGTTCTCTATTGATGGAATGGAAGGAGCGATGTGAGAATCAGCGTGAGGAAGACGATATTGAATCGTTCAGATTCTTGCGCGAGCGGACGACACAGCTACTGGAAGATCCGTTGAAATTTTATCGGGAACCTTCCCCATTTATCGATAACGCAATGAGGGAGATTTCTCTTCTTGATCTTACTGATTTGATCAACCATAAGACTTCTATTTATGCGACCCCAGGTGTTGACTCCGCAGAAGACTATGTCAATGATCAGATCGAGAAGATGGAGGGGATCTATCACCTGCCAGATCTGAAGGATGATGATGTCAGAAAGGTATTCAAGGCAAAGCTAGTCCAGCGGGGAAATGGCTGTCTGGGCGATGAAATCTCCGATGTGCTTGCGAGTCTGCCTGCAAGTGATTTTGTTGATTCCTTTCACAGTTGGCCGAAGTACACGATCGCTATTAATTTGGAAGCCCCGGATTCGCTGATTCTAACTCAGGTTAAAGAATGGTTAAGGAAAACGCGCAACCGTACTGAAACACCATTTTTCGTCAATCCAATACAACGGAAAGAACTCGATAAGTGGGTTAAATACCTTGTTCTGCCCTATATCGACTTGCGTCTTTTTTCTTGGGCGCATGGATTTGAATTGAGCATGCCGGAGATGCACCGCTATTTGGTGGGGGCGTCGCACAAATGGCCAACCGAAGAGGCCCTTCGTAAGAATACCAAGATCACGATGGAAGAAATACTGGCCCCGCGGTATATCCGATCTCTGCTGTATTCAACTTCGCCCTCTTCTGTTGAAGACCAAGATGACAACGCGGCTGGTAAGAAATCGACGGATTAATTAGCGATTTATAACGAAATTTTAATATTCCGGGAAAAGGTTATTTGATAGTGAATGATTAAATATTTTAGTGCGAGTGACGATGTATTAAAAATGTAGGAATAAGGAAGTGAATTGTAAACTCACGTTGATTTTGCATTAGCTCCGAAAATCTCGGTCCCTCTCCTTTCGCCCTCATATTGATTTTAACTTTTAGTCATTGGTAAATTTTGCATGACTAACGTATGTAATTAGCTCGACTTATCGGTCTATTAAAATGTCTTCAACTTCTCCCATCGATGTGAAATTTGATCCGGAGGCTATGCGTCTCCTTATGGAAATTCCTCGCTCAATTGTTGAGGGGGCCGTGCCTTTGCCAGAAGTGCACGGTATCAATCATCTGATGCTAGTTAAACACGCAGATCATATTGCGAAGGCGCTCAAGGCGGTTCTTTTGGGTCTTACGCCTATTAATGATCCAGATGCACTCGATCAAATCCGTGACGAGGTGAACGATTTTGAGAAATGGGCAGAGTCAAAAATTGATTTGCTCGATGCAGAAAAAACTAATGGATGTTAATTTTGAACGAAGAGCAACGCCAATATTTTTCGGAATATTTATTTACGTTTAAGTCTCGTGCTGGTAGCGGACAACGACCGTCTTGATTTCGGATGCAGCAGGATAAAATGCCGTCGCTGCGACAATATGCCACATTTCTGCACGTGTTCTATCTTTCATAATTCTGATCTTCTTCAAGATGAAATTGTTCAGGGCGCAGATGACTCATATTGTCTTCAATAAACTTAGATTACTTCTTCCGCTCCTTGCGGCTTGCCTCTTCTTTGTGGCATGCAGCCCCAGAGGACAATTGAGCCCATCATCAATCGATTTGAAAGGTGAGAAGGTGGCTAATGACTTTCAGTTGCGTGATCCGGACGGGAAGACTCGTACCATGGCGGATTTCAGAGGTAAGGTTGTGATGCTCTTCTTTGGCTACACACAGTGCCCTGACGTATGTCCTACCGCTTTGGCCCGCGCTGTTGCTGTCAAGAACAAGCTGGCGGGTGATGCGACGGAATTGCAGGTGATTTTCGTCACCGTTGATCCTGAGCGAGATACGCCGGAGATAATGAAGAGCTACACGACGGCCTTTGATCCCAGTTTCATAGGTTTGTCTGGTGACATGGAGATGACGCGCAAGACTGCCGATGCCTTCCGCGTCTTTTATCAGAAAGTACCGACAAAGAGCAGTTACACGATGGATCATACGGCCGTCACCTACCTGCTGGATCCAAAGGGTGAAATGCGTGTGGCTATTAAGCCGGATGCGTCAGCGGACGAGATAGCGCATGACGTTCATTTCCTGCTTAATGACGCTACTTAAGGAAAAATTTATGAAAGACCTTTTCGTAATGTTTCTTCTCTTGATGGCTTCTGCGTCAGTCCGCGCGGAAGTCACCATTGATAATCCATGGGTACGTGCCACCGTCCCCCAGCAGAAATTTACGGGCGCCTTTATGCAAATCACCTCTTCCACACCGGCGCGTCTTGTGGCTGCTCAATCGCCAGTAGCCGAACATTTGGAAATCCATGAGATGAAAATGGAATCCGGCGTCATGAAAATGCGAGAGGTTCCCGGCCTGTCAATCCTTCCTGGGAAGGTGGTTCAGCTGAGTCCTGGTGGCTACCATGTGATGTTTATGGGGCTTAAACATCAGGTCAAGGATGGTGATATGGTTCCCATCAAGCTGATCTTCGAGCGACCAGACCGACAAAATGAGGTGGTAGAGATAAAGGCCATCGCTAGGCCGTTAAATGCTGGTTCCGAAAAGTCTGAATAGGCAGCGGAAAAATCGGCGCTATTTCGGAAGATGAAAGGCAACAAGATAGCTAATGAATGATGCTTTCTGAATTGGGTCTCTACGAGGTGATAGCTCTTCGCGAAGCCAATGTGAAACACATCCTCATGTTTAAAAGGCTCTTCGATCGAAGAGCCTTTTTCTGGGTCTGCACCGGCTAGCATTTTTAATGCAACCACATTTACCCCTGCGAGATCGCATTTCACTCGTGAAAATTGAGAACTCTCTGGTATTTTCTTTAACTTCGAGGCGAAATGGTATATACGAAGGTTGAATTTTAAAGATTAGGTAGATAAGAGCGATCGAGGACATTGATGGCCAGTTTCTCCGAGCTGAGAATGTCAACGTTGCCGAACTTGTTGACCAGCATGGCCGAAATACGCACTTAGGCGACTAACAGTTGGTTTTCTTCTTCCAAAAGTCCAGATAAAAATTCCGCCCATTTGGTCAATGCTGCCAGGCGTTCATCATAATAGGTGTATTGATCATAAATACCCTCGACCCCACTCAGTTTATGGTTTAGACACATCTCCGAGATATCACGAGGTACACCAAGCTTGCGCATGTGGCTCTTCATCGTGCTTCTGAGGTCGTGAGGAGTGAACCTCCGGATGGCCGGTTTGTGGGTTTCGATCCAAAAGTCAATTGCTTCTCGCAGCGCATCCTTGGACAAATGGGCATCGCCACCATGTTTTTTTATACGAGAATCCGAACGAGCGGGAAGCACGTAGCCGGAATTTCCCCCGAGTTCAAACATCGTCTTAAACCAATCTACTACGACATCGGCCAAAGGAATGTCCATTGCCGGCCCCGTCTTGCTCTCTGGAATGTGCCAGCGTTTTTCTTCCAAGTAGACATCCTCGCGCTTCGCCATAAATAATTCAGCAGACCGAACCCCAGTAGCTGCCAGAATCCGTATCGCCACGCGGTTGTCGGGTTTCATTTTGGCATTCAGCAATACTTTCAATTCGTCGTTGGTGAGCATCAAGCGCGCCTTTACCTTGGGCCGTTTCCCGATAATTGCTTCAAGCTGAATACCGTTGCATGGGCTGACGATGAGAATGCGCTTGCCTGCCGCATGTTTGAACAATGCGCGCAGCACACACCAAAGATTAAAGAGCTCAACCCAGCCAGTTTTTACGCGTTCGATTTGAGCCACGATGTCAGTAGGCTCGACGGTCGCGACCGACATGGCGCCCATGCCGTTTTCAACTCTTTTCAGATTTCGCTCGTAGCTTCGCTGAGTACTATCCGCGAGAGTTGGGATGACAAGGCGCCGATAATCGGCAATCAGCTCACGCATAGTCCAGTCTTTGACAACTCTGACCTTGCGCACTTCGTCTGCTGGATTGAGCCCTTCTATCAAAGATAGACGCTTTTTCGAGGCCAGTGAACGTGCCGCTGAGAGGGTTAGATCAGGATAACGGCCTAGCGTGACTTCTTGCCGGCGACCCCGATGCCGAAAGCGTAGTATCCAGCTGGCAATGCCGCTGCCAGATAAAGTGAATGTAAGCCCCTCCCCATCGGACTTTGCGACTGATTTTCCATCCCTTAACCACTTTCGCAACTGCAAGTCGCTAAGCCTATTTGTGGAGTCCGCGTTTGCCACTTTTCGCCTCACTAAGGTTAAGAATGGGTAGCTCAGTGGGTAGCCGCAAACTCGGCGAAATGCCAGAGCAGGGCTGTTCGTAGCACCCACCTAGCTACCCAAGTGGGGTATATTGGCATAAACGTAGATAAAGTGTCAAAAACGAAAACCCAGTATGGATAAGGTTTTGTAGCTGATTGTATATCCAAGAATAGCCTTGGATATACATACATCAGAATAATGGATCGATATCCGGAATGTGTTCACTCACACTGAATATTCGAAGTGGTCGAAAGGAATAAGGACGAAATGAGCTTGAGCACTCAGTCGGGAGGGCTTCCCGAAGTCGAAAGGGCGTGGATGGTAATCCAACAGCACTCCCATCTACGCTCTATTCGAAGTAACGCTGAAAGATTAGTAAAAAGCTGGCAAAAGCATTGAGTGACCGGCCTGAAACAACTGGTCCAGACTTAAAGTTAGTCTAAGCGGCAAGCCGCAGTGGTGCAGGGGTTGTTGCCGGCAGTGTAGCCTGCAGTGCCGGCGGCCGGTATTTCAGTGAGCTATGCGGCCGAACGGTATTGTACTGATGACGCCATCGCTCGATGATGACCTGAGCTTCTCGAAGGGTGTAAAAGATTTCTCCGTTGAGCAGTTCGTCGCGGAATTTGCCGTTGAAGGACTCGCAGTATCCATTCTCCCAAGGGCTTCCTGGCTCGATATACAGCGTCTTTGACCCGACCGATGCAAGCCAGCGCCGAAGGTTCTTGGCGACCATTTCCGGCCCATTGTCAGAGCGTAGATAGGCCGGCACACCGTAGGTCACCATGGCTTCAGCCAGGATATCGATGACGTCATTACTGCGAATTTGCCTGGCCACGTGCAGCGCGAGGCAGCGGCGGGTGAACTCATCGATGAGCACCAGGATTTTCAGAACACGTCCATCATGCGTTCTCTCCATGACGAAGTCCCAGCTCCAGACGTGATTGGCATATTCCGGCCGCATTCGGATGCAGCTACCGTCGGCCAGCCACAGCCTTCCTCTCTTTGGTTGTTTCACTGGCACCTTCAAGCCTTCTAGTTTCCAGATACGCTCCACCCGAGAGCGACTCAGCTCCCAGCCTTGAGCTTCTAACATGGCGTGGATGCGTCGATAGCCGTAACGCCCATACTGGCTAGCTAGTTCGATGATGGCCCCAGTCAGCGGCGCCTCATCGGCGCGGGGCTGGGCAGCATAGCGAACCGAGGAACGGGAGAGATGGAGCGCCCGGCAGATACGCCGTTCAGCGTGACCCAAGCTCATTCTGACATGGGCCACGGCCTGGCGGCGACGTGCCGGGCTCAGAAGTTTCCCCGGCTGACCTCGCGCAGTATCTGGTTATCGATGACAGCGTCCGAAAGCGCTCGGCGCAGCCGTGCATTCTCTTGCTCCAGTTCTTTCAATCGCTTGGCCTGGTCAATCTTCAGGCCACCATACTCCTTACGCCAACGGAAGTAGGTTTGCTCCGTTACGCCAAGTTGGCGGCTGATTTCAGCCACCGTTTTTCCTTGAGCAGACATGACTTCTGCCTCGCGCAACTTGTGAATGATGTCTTCGGATGTGAATCGCTTCTTGGGCATGGTCTGACTCTCCTTTTCAATAGCATATGAAATTTCAAGTCGGACCAGTTTTTTCAGGTCAGGTCACAGTTGCCAAACTATAATTAGGACTTTTAACACGTGGCGCCTAGTTTGCAGTAGCTTTGGAAGACGAGATAGAGCGTATTAGTCATGTAATAGAGATTCTTATTTTAAATAATTAAAGTGATGGCAATGATAGCCAGATGTTCTTAAATAAATCCCCGCTCTTCTTTTATGAAGATTGGGGATTTTTTAATGGTACTGGTGATTGAGGAGGGGGCCGTAGGAGGGTGCTCTATCGTAATATGAAGAAGTTTCTGATATTCGTCGGCCGAGTTTCCAATTTTCATCAAAATGAGGCCAACCCTTGAATTGGCCCACCGCTGCGAAAACCGTTTGGACGAATGGGTTTTAGATTATTAGGCTGGAGATGAGTTGAACTCGTTAAGATGAATAAGCATGAACGATGAATTTTGTGCCTTGATCTTGAGAGATTAGATATGACAGTTTTTTCTGCGGGTCCTGACTTGAGCTCTGCCCCAGAAGGGGATCCTCGGCGTCAGGCAATTGCCTCTCTAAGAGGTTACGCCTATCAGTTGCGAGTTAGTGCATTGGCTTGGATTGGCTTAAAAGCTGGAGAAGAGCTACATCTTGAAGTTGCTGAGGATTATGCGATTGCAACAGAAGACGCGCTAAAAGGTGTGCAGGTTAAAGATACGGCGAATTCTGGGACATTGACGATTAATAACTCTGATGTCACCGATGCGCTAGATGCGTATGTCGATTTGGTCGAGCGCAATACCAACCGCCGGGTGAGCTTCCATTTTCTAACGACCGCAAGTCTGGGGAAAGAGCGTGATCTCGCCGATCGGGTGAACGGACAAGGAGTGTTGGAATATTGGCGCCAGGCGGCTGCCGGAGCAGACGTCGCTCCACTCAGGAGGGCGCTATTGAGCGCATCGTCATCAGACAAGGTGCGTCAATTTATTCGAACTCGCACTGACGAACAGCTTAGAGGTGAGCTATTAAGGCAAATTCATTGGGATTGTCAGCAGGAGGACCTGGCAGGAATTACCGAACAGCTCGATGCCTCAATAATTGAATTTGCTTCAGAGCGATTTGGATTGTCGCCGACCGATTGTAAGGGCCTGACGGATAGGATGCTATGTGAAGTTCTGGATGCCATCGTTAAGCCACAGTCCAGGCGACGTTTACGCACTGCAGATCTGTTAAAGCTTTGTGAATCGCATACTCAGACTTCGGTGCCGAATGCGCTGTTAGTTCGTTTTCTGTCTGGGCAACTACCTGCGACGGCCAACAGTAATGTCTTGCAGCCAACATCTCTTCTCGAGCCTGTTGAAAATCTGCCATTCCCATCCCTCATCGTGCCGAGGCAGTCGCTCATCACATCTGCACTGGGCTTATTGCGCCAGCATCAATTTTTAGTCCTTGCAGGCGGGAGCGGCCTCGGTAAAACAATCGCTGCCCGCATGGTCGCCTCTCGATACGAAGGGCGTTGGCTTATTTTTGATCTGCGGGATATGCCTGCCGTCGAGATATGTCGGCGCATTGATACGGTGATAGGGCAGATTGTGTCTCGTGGCTTTGAAGGGATTATCGTTGATGATCTGAATGAGCTGGAGACACCTACTGTCACGCTGAAAATGGCTCGACTCCTGCTCGCTATCAAAAGGCAGGATGGTGCATGTATTGTTACATGCTATAGGCAGCCCTCTAAGGCAGTTGCAGATCGTCTTGGTATCGACGTTTTGCCATCGGTCCCAGTAGAAAATCTTAGTTTTGAAGAAGTAGCAGAATTAGTGCTTAAAGCAGGAGGCTCAGAGCGAGCTGCGTTTTTAGCGTATCTCTATGGTGGAAATGGGCATCCCCAACTGGTGCGCGCATTCATGGCCTATGCCAAGAGCATTGGATGGGCGGAGCTGGAGAGTAGCCAAGCCGTCACAAATATCGAAAACATCCAAGCGGATCTGAAATCTGATCAGCGTCAATTGCGCAGATCGCTGATTGATCGATTCGATGAGAATACTCGGACGCTCTTATATCGACTCAGCCTGCTGATCGGTCGATTTGATCGAGCATTGGCTCTGCAAATAGGTGGGATAGATCCAGCCATCCGCCTTGCTGGAGAAAGTTTGGATCAGCTCGTAGGACCATGGATTGACGACGTGGGAGCGGAGCGCCTGCGAATATCACCACTTGTGGAACGTGCGGGCGAAGAGGTATTGGATAGCCAGGAACAGCAAGCTATTCATTGCCGCGCTGCCGAGGTACTGGCCGGCAATGAAGCGATCCAAGCTGAGAAAGCAAATGCTATTTATTTACATGCAAAAAGAGGCCATGCAGACTGGGTGTTGTTAAAAATTGCCCTTGCAATCATAGCTGAAGGAATGAGGAAACCAAGTGCAATTGCTGATTGGATCCCCAGTCTTGTCGGCGAACCGACTGACGTTCTGATCTATCCACGTAATCCTCACACTTCACGTTATTTAAGATTTGCGCAACTTTTGCTGCTCGCTGAGCGTAAATCAGAAGAATTTCAGATATCTACATGGAGGGTGCTGTGCGAGGAAATTAAAAAAGCGCCAAACGATGATGAGCGAGCGGTGTTTGAGTATCTGGTTCTTAGTAAAGTACTCATTTCAAATAATCTTGCAAGTGTATTGCCCAATCCCATCGGACTCCTTGAGCGACACCACGAGCTGACAAGCTCTAATATCCAGTTCCAATCTGTCATGGCGGGTGCAGAGGAGCACCAGAGAGAGGAGAGTGGAGCACCTGTTAATGTATCCAGTCTCTTCTTTGTGACCCAAGCAATGGGCGTTCAAACGGTAGAAAAGCAGTACGCTCTATTCGTCGAACTTGGAAAGCTTAGTAAGGAAGCGCGCGAAAAATACTTTTTAGAGCCGAATGACACGCTTGACGCTTGCCATTCGATTGTCAACGCGGCTTGGCTTGCTGAGTTAAAGGCCGGCACGCTCGATTGGCAACGCGCTGCTGACACATTCCTTGGGCTCGCAACGCTTGTAGAGGAATGGGAGAAGAAAGAATTTGCTCTGTATTTCCACGTAGCGCGAAGTGTCATGCTTGATGAGTATGGAAATCAAACAAACCAAGCTTTAAAAGCGCTCGAGCTAGCTGACTCGGTATGCGGCGCCAACGCTATTACGACACGAGCGCGCGCAAGAATTTATTTTAGAGGTAAAAAATTTGCTGAATCTCTCTCCGCATTCGAACAGTTGTCATCAGACTTGTCGATGTATGGCCCTCTAGAACAGTTCTTTATTGGTAGAGAAACAGCGATCAGTGCATCGAAGATTGATGACTGGGCCAAATGCGGCGCGTGGTTTCAAATGGCGATCGACGCGTCGGAGAAGGTTGCCAGTGAAGATCTGGAACCGATGTTCTTGGGGGTAAGGGCAGACCATGCGCTTGCCATGTACAAGGCTGGAAATTTTGACGCAGCGATTGCGGAAATCGACAGTGTTTTATCTGATATGCCGCAGACGGAAGACGAATCGTCGCTGAGTGCCGTCTATTGTCGCCGAGTAATACCCCATGGGTTACTTTGGATGTATTCGCACGTAAAAAGCGGACATGCTGTGCTGGTCAATGATCAGCCGCCCGTTTTTGAGGCCGGGATGTGTAGTAATCCCGAGCCGCCTGCTGCAATACGGGAGCATCCTCGCCCAAGCAAAATCACTTCCTGGCATCTTTGGGCCGCGATCAAGTCTTACCACTCGAGCGCCATCGAAGCGCGGGCAGAATTGGACAAGCGAATTGGCGGACAGATTTATCCAAGTCTCGAGTTTGTAACCAGGCACCGTTTCTTGGAAGACACTATTCGTAAGGTGGATGCTGTTGAGTTTGCGCAGCTCATTAAATCCTGGTTGGATGTCAATGCACTGGTTCATGCCAACCAGGAGGAAATGAAAGCTGATTCTCCGATCTCTCCCAAGGAGGGAGAAATTCCTTCACTACAAGGCATTCAGTTGGAGGACGAATGGATTGAAGGTAATGCGATAGATGCTATCCAAGCCTTTGCAGTGAACGCAGCGATGAGCGGGCGCAGTGAAGCATTGAAGACATTACACGTTGCACTTGAAAATATTGTGCTGCCTAAAGGCGCGCGTAAAGTGCTTGAACTGATGATTTCGATTGATCCCGACGCGACCGGGGATACGTTGCAACGCTATGTTGCAGAGGAGATTCAGTCAGTACTTAGAGGTAAGGGTCAAACGCCAGAGCAGTTGTTTGCGTCGACATTACGATTTGTGCAGGTAGGAGCACGATCAAGCTTTAAGCCCGCAGTCGAAAGTCACTTAATTAGATGGGCAAAGCATCATTGGAGAGAAATGCTGCAGCGTCGGTTCGCTTTTAAAAATCCCGATGTCTACCTTCCGGCAATTGGTGCTACGCTGAGTTTACCCGGCCTGAATGGTATTGCTGCTATTCTTCTTGCCGCAGAACCAGCTTTAAAAGTCAATCTCTCTGAGAGCTTCAGGATTTGGTTAAAAAGCCTTCGTTAACGTAATAAGCACAGCGAATCAGGGAAGCGCCGATAGCCATATCGGCGTTTTATGACTGCCAGTTCGCAAAGACGCTGATTCAGCTCCTCGTCATCTGGACGACGAGATTCATAGTGGTACAAGGAGCGGGAAATTCCTATTAGCCCGCAGGCACGGGTTACGCCTAGACCGTGAACATGCATGATGTGCGTCACGGCGCTTCGCCTATCCTGCGGGCTTACCACTTTTGGCCGAGCACATCCTTCAGTGCAGCGTTGTCCAGCAGGCTTTCTGCCAGCAGTTTCTTGAGCTTGGCATTCTGGGCCTCCAGCGCCTTGAGCCGTTGGGCCTCGGATACCGTCATCCCGCCGAACTTGGATTTCCAGTTGTAGTACGTCGCGTCGCTGATGCCGTGCTTCCGGCATACCTCGGCCACTTTTGCGATCCCACTTGCAGATAACATGAACCTAGGTCCGTCTCTATCGGACTTTGCGAGTGCTTTCCCATCTCGCACCCAGTTCCGCAACTGAAGGCCACTAAGCTTGCTCGTGGAATCCGTTATCGACACTTTTTCCCTCCCCTCCGTTAGGAGTAGGTCGCCGGATGAGTTGCCAGGAAATTGACGCAATATCAGAGTAGTGTTCGTTCTAGCTACCCACCTAGCTACCCAAATGGGTAGCTAGGGCGATATATTGGTATAAACAAGGATAAAGTATCAAAAATGAAAAACCCGCTACAGTAGCGGGTTTTTGGGGGATTTTATGTTCGAGGATAGCCTTGGATATACTCACATCAGAATAATGTCGTACTGTTCCTGCTGATAATCGCTCTGGACCTGCAGTGACACCGGCTTGCCGATGAAGTCCCCCAGCATGGCCAGGTGCTGCGACTCTTCTTCCAGGAACATGTCCACCACCACCTGCGAGGCCAGGATGCGGAATTCACGGGGGTTGAACTGCTTGGCTTCGCGCATGACCTCGCGCAGGATCTCGTAGCACACCGTACGCGGCGTCTTGACCTGGCCCCGTCCCTTGCAGGCCGGGCAGGTCTCGCACAGGATGTGGGCCAGCGATTCGCGGGTGCGCTTGCGCGTCATCTCTACCAGGCCCAGCGTGGAGAAGCCCGACACCGAGATCTTGGTGCGGTCGCGTTGCAGCGCCTTGCCCAGTTCGGCCAGCACCGCCTGGCGGTGCTCCGTGCTCTCCATGTCGATGAAGTCCAGGATGATGATGCCGCCCAGGTTGCGCAGCCGCAGCTGGCGGGCAATGGCATGTGCCGCTTCCAGGTTGGTCTTGAAGATGGTGTCGTCGAAGTTGCGACCATTGACGAAGCTGCCGGTGTTGACGTCGATGGTGGTCATCGCCTCGGTCTGGTCGACGATCAGGTAACCGCCCGACTTCAGGTCCACCCGACGTCCCAGGGCGCGTTCGATTTCCTCTTCCACGCCATACAGGTCGAACAAAGGGCGCTCGCCGCGATAGTGCATCAGCTTGGGCAGCACCGAGGGGGTATAGATGGCGCCGAACTCCTGCAGCATGTGGAAGTTCTCGCGTGAATCGACCTGGATGGTGGCGGTCTGGTCGGACACGAAGTCACGCAGCACGCGCTGGGCCAGCGACAGGTCCTGATGCAGCAGCGTGGGCGCCGGTTTGGTCTTGGCCTGCTTGATGATGGTGGCCCAGGTGGTGCGCAGGTATTCGACGTCCATCTGCAGGTCGGCGTCGGAGGCATCCTCGGCCATGGTGCGGATGATGAAGCCGCCTTTTTCCTCGGCCGGCAGCAGGGCTTGCACCTTGCTGCGCAAGAGCTCGCGCTCGGCTTCGTTCTCGATGCGCTGGGAAATGCCGATGTGCTTGTCCTGCGGCAGGTAGACCAGCATGCGCCCGGCAATGGAGATCTGCGTGGACAGGCGCGCACCCTTGGTGCCGATCGGGTCCTTGATCACCTGTACCGTGATGGTCTGGCCATCGTGCAGCAGTTTCTCGATGGGAATGGCAGGCGCGTTCTGGCCGTCGTGCGGACGGGCTTCCCAGATGTCGGCCACGTGCAGGAAGGCGGCGCGCTCCAGGCCGATGTCGATGAAGGCTGACTGCATGCCCGGCAGCACCCGGACCACCTTGCCCAGGTAGATGTTGCCGGCCAGGCCGCGCGAGAGGGTGCGCTCGATGTGCAACTCCTGCACGGCCCCTTGCAGGATCAGCGCAACCCGCGTCTCCTGCGGCGTGATGTTGATGAGGATGTCTTCGCTCATAGGATTCGAACGCCCGCTTGTTGTAGTAGTTGAGCCGTCTCGAATAGCGGCAGTCCCATGATACCGGAATGACTGCCCACGATATTGCTGATGAACACCGATGCCAGGCCCTGGATGCCATAAGCGCCGGCCTTGTCGTAGGGTTCGACGGTATTGCAGTAGGCGGCGATGGCCTCGGCGGTGAGCGGCGCGAAACTGACATCGGACTGCTGCACGATCTGCCAGACCTCGGTTTCCACGCCCAGCGTCACGCCCACGGCCACACTGGTCAGGACCTGGTGCGTACGGCCGGAGAGCAGGGTGATCATGCGCACCGCCTCGTCATGGTCGGCCGGCTTGCCCAGGATCAGGTCGTCCACCACCACGGTGGTATCGGCCGACAGCAGCGGCCGGTGCGGCAACTGGCGCAGGATCATGGTCTGCTGGGCGCTGTCGAGCTTGGCGCGGGTGACGCGGGCGACGTAGTCCAGCGGGGCTTCCCCGGGCAATACGCTTTCGTCGACTTCCTTGTCCGAGAGCATCAGTTCGAAATCGATGCCGATCTGGCGCAGCAGTTCGCGGCGGCGCGGGCTTTTCGAGGCGAGGTAGATTTTGTGGTCCGCTTGTTTCATTGAGCCATGCATGTCAAGGGCCGCTGCCCGGGAGGCGAGGCCGGCGGTGGACGGGTTCAGGCGCGGTGATACGGGTGGTTCTGCGTAATCGACCACGCGCGGTACAGTTGCTCGGCCAGCATCACGCGCACCATGCCATGCGGCAAGGTCATGCTGGAGATGCGGATGAGCGTGTCGGCGCCGGCCTTGAAGCCGGGATCGAGTCCATCGGCACCGCCGATGACGAAGGCCACGTCGCGGCCATCCTGCTGCCACTGGACCAGTTGCTGCGACAACTGTACCGAGGTCCAGTCGCGTCCGCGCTCGTCCAGCGCAATCACGCGCGCGCCCTTGGGCAGCGCGGCTTCGATCTTTTCGCGTTCCTGTGCCATCACGGTCTCGGCCGTGCGGCTGCCGGAGCGTTCGACGGGTTTGATTTCCTTCAGGATGATCCGGCATTCCGGTGGCATGCGCTTGGCATACTCCTGGAAGCCGGTCTCGATCCACGCCGGCATCTTGTGGCCGACGGCAGCAATCACCAGTTGCATCAAGCCTTGCTGGTGCGCTTGGCGGCCGGCTTCTTGGCGGTCTCGCTCTTGGCGGGCGCCACGCGCACGGTCTTGCCGGTCGGGGTCTTGGGGGCAGCGGTTCTGCTGCGGGTGGTCGCAGCCTTGGGCGCGGCGGTCTTGCTGCCGGCAGCGGTGCGGGTGGTGGTGGTCTTGGCGGCGGTGGTCTTGGTGCCGGTAGTGCGCGTGGTCCTGGTGGCAGCAGTCTTGGCACCGGTAGCGCCCGTGGTACGGGTGGTACGGGTCGTGCCGGCTGCAGCGCGGGTGCCGGTGGTGGTGCTGGTCGAGGTGGCGCGCGGCTTGCGGGCCGGCTTCTTCGGTGCATCCTCGTCGTCGTCCAGGGCCTGGCTGGCTTCGACCGCTTCGGCCTGGGCACGCGTACGGCGGATCTTGGGGGCCGGCTCCTCGTCGGCGGCAGCGCGCTTGGCGGAGGCCGAGGTACCGGTGCGCTTGGCCGCGCCCAGCTTCACTTCCTTGTCGCCCCAGATTTCTTCCAGGCGGTAGTAGGTGCGGATGGCCGGCTGCATGATGTGCACGATCATGTCACCCAGGTCGACCAGCACCCATTCGCCGGTGTCTTCGCCTTCGATGCTCACGACGTTGCCGCCCTTGGCCTTGACCTTGTCGCGCACCGAGGCGGCCAGCGCCTTGGTCTGGCGGTTCGAGGTACCGGAGGCGATCGCCACGCGGTCGAACAGGCTGGTCAGGTGGGTGGTGTCATAGATGCGGATTTCTTGCGCCTTGACGTCTTCCAGAGCGTCCACTACCAGGGTTTGCAGTTTTTTGATATCCATTGTTGAGTTCGGTACAGATGTTGTTGTTCGATATAGTCTAGCACCCTGCCCGGGATCAGCGAATCGGGTCGGATGCCGCGTTGCAGCTGGGCACGGATTTCAGTCGACGAGATATCGACCGCCAGCCCGAGGGCCAGGTAGCCGTATCCGTGCGTGGTGCTGCGGATCTCTTGCGGCGCAGCGTTGCGCCGCTTGAATTCTTCCCTCACGGCCGGCGGCACGTGGGCGTCGGCCAGCTCGAAGCCGGGCCGGGAGGCGGCACACAGGTGCGCCAGTTCAAACAGTTCCTGCCAGTGCTGCCAGGTATCCAGGTGCTGCAGCTGGTCGGCGCCCATCAGGAACACGATGGACACCTC
Organism: Herbaspirillum sp. VT-16-41; assembly: GCF_001994935.1. Lineage (NCBI taxonomy): Bacteria > Pseudomonadati > Pseudomonadota > Betaproteobacteria > Burkholderiales > Oxalobacteraceae > Herbaspirillum > Herbaspirillum sp. VT-16-41. The sequence continues at coordinate 72,223 of NZ_MUXB01000121.1, read as the reverse complement.
CGGCCCCAGTTCGGCACGCAGGGCGCGCAGGGTATCGATGGTATAGGTCGCGCTGGCGCGGCGGATTTCCTGCTCATCGATGACCACCGGCACCCGCTGGCGGTCGAAAGCCAGGCGCACCATCTCCACCCGGTCGGCCGGCGCGGCTTGCAGACCGTGCTTTTGCCAGGGGTTGCCGGTGGGAATGACGCGCAATTCGTCCGGATGCAGCAGATCCACGAAGTGCTCGGCCAGCTTGACATGCCCATTGTGGACAGGATCGAAGCTGCCGCCAAGCACGGCAATGCAGCGCTGCGCCGCGGGCGGCGCCATTACAGCCATTCCTTGTGAACCAGGAAGTCCGAATACAGTGCGGCCTCAGGGCTGCCGGCTTCCGGGTGCCAGTCATAGCGCCATTTCACCAGCGGTGGCATGGACATCAGGATGGATTCGGTGCGGCCTCCCGACTGCAGCCCGAACAGGGTGCCACGGTCGAAGACCAGGTTGAATTCCACGTAGCGTCCGCGACGATAGGCCTGGAAGTCACGCTCGCGTTCGCCATAGGGCGTCTCGCGGCGGGCCGCCACGATGGGCAGGTAGGCCTCCAGGAAGGCGTCCCCCACGCTGCGCTGCATGGCAAAGGCCTGCTCGAAGGGCAGGGCGTTGAAATCGTCGAAGAAGATGCCGCCCACGCCGCGCGGCTCCTTGCGGTGCTTCAGGTAGAAATACTCATCGCACCAGGTCTTGAAGCGCGGGTACAGATCATCGCCGTATGGCTGCAGCGCATCGCGACAGGTGCGGTGGAAATGGCGGGCGTCTTCCTCGACCCCGTAGTAGGGCGTCAGGTCCATGCCGCCACCGAACCACCAGACCGCTTCTTCTCCCTCCGCATGGGTGGTGAAGAAGCGCACGTTCATGTGCACCGTCGGGATATAGGGATTGCGCGGATGCAGCACCAGCGACACCCCCATGGCTTCCCAGGCACGGCCGGCCAGCTGCGGGCGGTTGGCGGCTGCCGATGGCGGCAGGTTCTTGCCCATCACGTGCGAAAAGCCCACGCCGCCGCGCTCCAGCAGGTTTCCTTCTTCCAGCAGGCGCGAAGTGCCGCCGCCGCCTTCCGGACGTTCCCACGAATCCGACAGGAAGGCCTTACCATCGGCGGCTTCCAGGGCCGCGACGATGCGCTGTTGCAGGTCTTGCAGGTAGGCCTTGACGGCGGCGGTGTGGGTGGAGGCGTTGGAATGGGTGGTCACGGCGGGTCGCTCTGGTGCACGGTTACTGGGCGGAAATGCGTTCCACCCCGCGATTGTCCCTTGCCCGCCCCTCCGTGGGGCGGCAAAAGCCGGTCCGGCGGGCGCCACGGACCGGCGGTGTGGGGCGTTAGCCTCAGGTTTGCGGTGGTTGCGCCAGCGGCACGGCCACCTGGTAGGTAGCCGGTGCCGGCCAGCCTTCCTTCAGGCAGACCTCGGCGATGGCATTCTGCACATCGGTATAGACCTGGCCGAAATTGGGTGTCGGGGCATGTACGCGCAGGGCGATCAGGGTGCCGGTGGCGTTGAATTCCTGGATCACGATGCCCGGTGCCGGCGTCTGCAGCACATTGGGAATGGCCTTGATGCGCTCGGTCAGTTTGGCGATGGCCACCTGGGGATCGACGCTGTAGGCAATCTGGCAACGCAGGTCGGTGCGGCGCGTGGCATTGACGTTGTAGTTGATGATGTTTTCCGAGAACAGCTTGTTGTTGCCGATGATCACGCGCAGGTTGTTGTCGGTGGTGATGATGGTGGTCACCAGGCCGATGTCGGAAACCGTTCCGGTCTGCCCGGCGGCGGTGATGTAGTCGCCCACCTTGAAGGGACGCAGCACCACCAGGAAGATGCCGGCCGCGAAGTTCGACAGCAGGCCCGACCAGGCCACGCCCAGCGCCACGCCGACCGCGCCGATCATGGCGGCAAAGGAGGTGGTGGGAATGCCGCAGACTTCCAGGATGCCCATCACCAGCAGGATGCGCAGGATCACGTGCATGGCCGAGCTGGCGTAGTTGATCAGGGTGGTCTCGAACTGGCGCGCGGTCAGCACCCGGCGCACCACCTTGGACAGGGTGTTGATGAACATGCCGCCGATGATCCAGATGGCGATGGCGGCGATTACCTTCAGGCCGAATGGTACCAGGTAGAGGTTGATGAGGGTGTCGAAGTTGAGCAGGTGTTCAGGCATCGGGGCTTCCTTTTCTTCGGTGGTGGCGTGTCGTGCTTAGTCTGCCGGCATGGGCTTTTGTTGCAGTCGGCGGGTGGCGTGCATGAAGCATAAAGCGACTGTCCCCCGCAACACACCGGGCGTTGCGGGGGACAGTGGGTCGTACGGTGTTCGGCTTAGCGCTTCAGGGCGCGCCAGCCGATGTCGCGGCGCATCTGCGAGCCGGCGAAGTGGATCAGGTCGGCGGCGTCGTAGGCGTGCTTCTGCGCGACTTTCACGCTGTCACCCAGGCCCACCACGCACAGCACGCGGCCGCCCGAGGTGGTCAGCTTGTCGCCGGTCAGGGTGGTGCCGGCGTGGAAGGTCACGCAATCGACGGTTTCGGCCGGGATGTCGGTGATCAGGTCGCCACGGCGCGGTTCTTCCGGATAACCGTGGGCGGCCATCACCACGCCCAGCGCGGTGCGGCGATCCCATTCCAGCTCGACCTTGTCCAGCGTGCCGGTCACAGCGTGTTCGAACACCGTCAGCAGATCGGTCTTCAGGCGTGCCATGATGGGCTGGGTTTCAGGGTCGCCCATGCGGCAGTTGAATTCCAGCGTCTTGGGGTTGCCTTCGGCGTCGATCATCAGGCCGGCATACAGGAAGCCGGAGAAGGGGATGCCATCCTTGGCCATGCCCTGCACGGTCGGCACGATGATTTCGCGCATCACGCGGGCATGCAGCGCCGGAGTCACGATGGGCGCGGGGGAGTAGGCACCCATGCCGCCGGTATTGGGACCCTGGTCGTTGTCCTGCAGGCGCTTGTGGTCCTGGCTGGTGGCCAGCGGCAGGATGTTCTTGCCGTCCACCATGACGATGAAGGAAGCCTCTTCGCCGGCCAGGAATTCCTCGATCACCACGCGTGCACCGGCATCGCCCAGCTTGTTGTCGGAGAGCATCATGTCCACCGCCGAATGCGCCTCTTCCAGCGTCATGGCGACCACCACGCCCTTGCCGGCGGCCAGGCCGTCAGCCTTGATGACGATGGGGGCGCCCTTGGCGGCGATGTAGTCATGCGCGGCCGCCACGTCCGAGAAGGTCTGGTACTCGGCAGTGGGAATGGCATGGCGCTGCATGAAGGCCTTGGCGAAGTCCTTGGAGCTTTCCAGTTGCGCCGCTTCCTTGGTGGGGCCGAAGATCTTCAGGCCACGGGCGCGGAAGACGTTGACGATGCCGGCCGCCAGCGGGCCTTCCGGGCCGACCACGGTCAGCGCCACGTGTTCCTGCTCGACGAAGTCGGCCAGGGCCACCGGATCGGTGATGGCGATGTTCTGCAGGCGCTCGTCGAGTGCGGTGCCACCGTTGCCGGGAGCGACGTAGACCGTCTGGATGCGCGGCGACTTGGCGATGGCCCAGGCCAGCGCATGTTCACGGCCACCGGAGCCAACAACTAGGATTTTCATGGGATAGGGAGGTAAAAGTGGCGAATGGGCAAAATGGGCAAAAGCGGAGAATTATTCTTCGATCACGGCGTTGGTATAGAGCTCCTGGGTGTCGTCCAGGTTCTCCAGCGCATCCAGCAGTTTCTGCATCCTGACGCCGTCTTCGCCTGCGAACACGGTTTCGGTGGCAGGCTTCATGGTGATCTCGGCGACTTCGGCCTTGAAGCCGGCAGCTTCCATGGCGGCCTTGACGGCGGCGAAGTCGTTGGGCGCGGTCAGCACTTCGATGCCGCCTTCCTCGTCGGTGACCACATCTTCGGCGCCGGCTTCCAGGGCCGCTTCCATGATGGCGTTCTCGTCAGTGCCGGGGGCGTACATCAGCTGGCCGCAGTGCTTGAAGAGGAAGGCCACCGAGCCTTCGGTCCCCATGTTGCCGCCGAACTTGGAGAAGGCGTGGCGTACTTCGGCCACGGTGCGCACGCGGTTGTCGGTCATGCAATCGACGATGATGGCCGCGCCGTTGATGCCGTAGCCCTCATAGCGCACTTCCTCGTAGTTCACGCCGTCCAGGGCGCCGGTGCCGCGCTGGATGGCACGGGTCACGTTGTCCTTGGGCATGTTGGCGTCGGAGGCGCGGTCCACCGCCAGGCGCAGGCGCGGGTTGGCGTCCGGGTCGCCGCCACCCATGCGGGCAGCCACGGTGATTTCCTTGATCAGGCGGGTCCAGATACGACCACGCCTTTCGTCCTGACGGCCTTTACGGTGCTGAATATTGGCCCATTTGCTGTGTCCAGCCATGTTGAATCTTCCTGCAAGATGGTGAGGGCAGAACCGTCCCTGTGCGGTAATCCGTGATGATCGGCAGGCGCTGCGGCAGGGCCGGCAGGCGCGGACGACGGATCGGCGCGGACGGGGACAAGGTTCGGACAGGACCGATAATGCTTTCCTGCCGCCATGTTCTGACTATAATCGGGCGGGCATTTTACCATACCGCCACCCTGTGATTTTTGCCTTCGAAGCCGAGTTGACATGATTAATCCCCTTCCCATTGCCACCCATTCCGGCGGGCAACTGTGCCTGTTGCCGCAACTGGCCAATCGCCACGGCTGCATCACCGGCGCCACCGGCACCGGCAAGACGGTGACCCTGCAGGTGCTGGCCCAGGCGCTGTCCGATATCGGCGTGCCGGTGTTCATGGCCGACGTCAAGGGTGACCTGTCCGGCCTGGGCAAGGCCGGCAGTGCTTCGCCCAAGACCACCGCGCGCCTGGCCCAGCTGGGCCTGCCCGAGCCGGCCTGGGCCGCGGCCCCGGTCGCCTTCTGGGATGTCTACGGCGAAAAGGGCCATCCGGTACGCGCCACCATCTCCGACATGGGGCCGCTGATGCTGGCCCGCATGCTCAACCTGAACGATACCCAGCAGGGCGTGCTGCAACTGGTGTTCAAGATCGCCGACGACCATGGCCTGCTGCTGCTCGACACCAAGGACCTGCGCGCCATGCTGCAGCATGTGGGCGAGAACGCCGCTCAGTTCAAGACCGAATACGGCAACATCTCGGCCGCCAGCGTGGGTGCCATCCAGCGCGGCCTGATCGCCATCGACGAGCAGGGCGGCGACCAGTTCTTCGGTGAACCGATGCTCAATATCGAGGACTGGATGCAGACCGACGCCCAGGGGCGCGGCATCATCAACATCCTGGCTGCAGACCGGCTCATGAACGCGCCGCGCCTGTATTCCACCTTCCTGCTGTGGATGCTCTCGGAGCTGTTCGAACACCTGCCCGAAGTGGGTGACCTGGACAAGCCCAAGATGGCCTTCTTCTTCGACGAAGCCCACCTGCTCTTCGACGAAGCCCCCAAGCCACTGCTGCAGAAGATCGAACAGGTGGTGCGCCTGATCCGCTCCAAGGGCGTGGGCGTCTATTTCGTCACCCAGAACCCGCTGGACATTCCCGACACCGTGCTGGGCCAGCTCGGCAACCGCGTACAGCACGCCCTGCGCGCCTATACCCCGCGCGACCAGAAGGCCGTCACGGCGGCGGCCGAGACCTTCCGTCCCAATCCCATGCTCAATACCGCCAAGGCCATCACCGAGCTGGGCGTGGGCGAGGCGCTGGTGTCCTTCCTCGATGAAAAGGGCCGGCCCAACGTGGTCGAGCGCGGCTATGTGCTGACCCCGGCCTCGCAGATCGGCCCGGTCACCGATGACGAGCGCCGGGCGCTGATCGCGTCGTCGCTGGTGGCCGGCGTCTATGAACAGGTGATCGACCGCGAATCGGCCTATGAGCGCCTCAAGGGCCGCGCCGTGCAGCAACCGCAAGCCGCCCCGCAAGCTTCGCCCCAAACAGCCCCTGCTCCAGCCGCGCCGGTGGATGACAACGCCTGGGGGGCGTCAGCCGGCCGCAGCGCGCCATCGCCGACGACGTCGTCGCGTCCCGCCGGGGGAGCCCGCATGTCGCCCCGCCAGCCACAGCCGCAGCCACAGCAGCAACCGGCCCCGCAACAGAACGACGGCGGCGGCCTGGGCGATCTGTTGAAGGATGCCGCCGGCGGCATCTTCGGTAATGGCGGTGGCGGCAATCGCCGCAGCGATTCGCCCCTGCAGGCGATGGTCAAGTCGGCCGCCCGCAGCATCGGTTCGCAGGTCGGTCGCGAACTCATTCGCGGCGTACTGGGTTCGCTGATGAAGAAGCGCTGATGCGCTCGCGCCCGACCGTCCCCGGCGGAGGGCGGGCGCAGGCATTACAATCGCGGCCATGACAGCCGCCACCTCCCACTCCACGCCGCGCCAGGTTTTCCTGGGCGGCCTCCTGCTCGCCATCGTCGGCGCCATCTTCTTTTCCGCCAAGGCCATCGTGGCCAAGCTGATGTACCGCTACCAGGTCGATGCGGTCATGGTGATCACGCTGCGCATGCTCTTTTCCTTCCCCATGTTCGCCGTCGTGGCGATCTGGAAGGCCCGCACCCAGCCGCCGCTGGCGCGGGCCGACTACCTGCGCATCGTGGTGCTGGGGCTGATGGGCTATTACCTGTCGAGCTTCCTCGACTTCCTCGGCCTGCAATATATCTCGGCCGGGCTGGAACGGCTGATCCTGTTCCTCACGCCGTCCTTCGTGATGCTGATCGCCTTTTTCTTCTTCAAGCGCAAGGTCGGCTGGATCGAATGGGCGGCCTTGCTGGTGTCCTACTTCGGTACCGTGCTGGTGTTGCAGCACGACCTGCACACCGGTGGCAGCGACGTCCTCCTCGGCAGCGCCCTGGTACTGGGCTCGGCCTTCAGCTATTCGATCTACCTGATTTCCTCCGGCGAACTGGTGCGCCGGGTTGGCGCGATGCGGCTGGTGGCCTATGCCATGTGCGTCTCCAGCGTGGCCTGCGTGATCCAGTTCTTCGTGCTGCGGGCACCGGCCGAGCTGTTCACGCAGGTAGCCCCGGTGTACCAGCTTTCACTTTTCAATGCGGTGTTCTGCACTGTATTGCCGGTATTCCTGACCATGGTGGCGGTGGCCCGCATCGGCGCGCCCACGGCGGCGCAGGCCGGCCTGGTCGGGCCGGTGTCCACGCTCTTCATGGGCGCGGCGCTGCTGGACGAACCCATCACCGGCATCCAGCTGGTCGGCACCGCGCTGGTGCTGGCCGGCATGTGGCTGCTGTCGCGCAAGAAGCGCTAAGGCGTTCTATACTGCCCCACCGGAACTGAATTTCCAGACAGTCCGCTCACCGCAAATCAAGGAGACCCAGATGGCAAAAGCAATCCGCATGAGCAAGACCGGCGGCCCCGAGGTGATGGAATACGTGGACGTCGAAGTCGGCCAGCCCGGGCCGGGCGAGGTCCGCATCCGTCACGCCGCCGTCGGCCTGAACTTCATCGATTGCTATTTCCGCTCCGGTCTCTATCCGCAACCGCTGCCTGCCGGTCTGGGCCAGGAGGGCGCCGGCACCATCGAAGAACTGGGCGCCGGCGTGACCGGCTTCCAGGTTGGTGACCGGGTGGCCTATGCCGGGCGCCCCAACGGTGCCTATGCCGAAGAGCGCGTGATGCCGGCCGATATCCTGGTCAAGCTGCCCGACGCGATCAGCTTCGACACGGCTGCGGCCATGATGCTGCAGGGCATGACCGTGCAATACCTGCTGCGCCAGACCTATGCGCTGCAACCGGGCGACACCATCCTGTTCCATGCCGCCGCCGGTGGCATCGGCCTGATCGCCTGCCAGTGGGCCCGTGCGCTGGGCGTGAACCTGATCGGTACCGTCAGCAGCGAGGAGAAGGCGGCCCTGGCCAGGCAGCACGGCGCGGCCCACGTGATCAACTACAAGACCGAGAACTTCGTCGAACGCGTCAAGGACATCACTGGCGGGCGTGGCGTGCAGGTGGTGTATGACTCCATCGGCAAGGACACTTTCATCGGCTCCCTGGATTGCCTGCGACCACGCGGCATGATGGTCAGTTTCGGCAATGCCTCCGGTCCGGTGGCGCCGTTCGGGGTATCCGAACTCGCCTCGCGTGGCTCGCTGTTCCTGACCCGGCCTTCGCTGGGCAACTACACCTCCACCCGCGCCGAACTGGACGCCACCGCCGGCGACCTGTTCGACATGGTCCAGAGCAACAAGATCAGCATCGAGATCAACCAGCGCTACGCCTTGAAGGACGTGGCCCAGGCGCATGCCGACCTGGAGGGGCGCAAGACCACCGGCTCCACCATCCTGATCCCCTGATCCGCCATCTCACCGACCAGGAGCCGCCATGGACCAGCCTCGCAACGATCCCGGCAGCCGTAATCCCATGGATCATCCGCCCGAGCAGGAAAGCGGCGCCGACGGCTCGCCCAAGTTCGGGCGGCTGTTGGCGGTGCTGATCTGCGCGGTACTGCTGATCGTCGTCATCACCTTCGCGAGCGAAGCCTACTTTTCATAGCGAACTCGAAATTCTTCGGTGTGAATCTCGCAAGATATCCATAAATCACATCAACAATGCGCCGATAGCGCATTTCTTCCCGTCTTGATCGTCAAATGCAGCCTCTGCGCCTGCGCGAATATTCGCGTCGGCGCCGTCAGGGGCGAACATTTTGACGGGAGTGGGAGATGGGATGGAAATGGCACCGGGGCCGCTATAGCGGCGCACCCGGTTATCCGTGGCGGATCTGGGGCCTGGTCCTGTTGCTGTGCGCAGGTGCGGTGGCAGCTGCGCCGGGCAATATGGGCAGCAGCGGCAGCGCAATCACCCGGACCAGCGCACACGGGGTCCCCGGGGTCAGCCAGACCGAGATCATCCTCGGCCAGTCGGCGCCGTTTTCCGGTCCGGCCGGCGAGCTTGGACGGGATTTCCAGGAGGGGGCGCAAAGCTACTTTGCCCGGGTCAATGCGCGTGGCGGCGTCTACGGCCGTCGCGTCAGGCTGCTGAGCCTGGACGATCGCTACGAACCCGAGCGGGCACTGGCCAATACCCAGCAACTGATCTGGCGCGACAAGGTGTTCGCCCTGTTCGGCTACTCCGGCACGCCCACGGTACTGGCGGCATTGCCGGTCATCCGCGAGGCCGGCATTCCCCTGTTTGCACCGCTGTCGGGCTCGTCTGCGCTGCGCCAGCCCTTCAATCGCCTGCTCTTCCACATCCGTGCCAGCTACGTCCAGGAGACCGAATTCCTGCTGCGCCAGCTGAAGAGCACCGGTCGCCGCCGTGTGGCGGTGTTCTACCAGAACGACGAACTCGGCAAGGGCCTGCTGGATATCCTGCGCCAGCGTGTGCCGCTCTACGGCCTCACGCTGGTGGGCAGCGCCGGTATCGAACGCAACAGTGATGCTGTGGCTGCGGCGGCTGCCGAGCTGGCCCGGGCGCGGCCCGACGTGGTGATCCAGGTGGTGTCCTACCAGCCAGCGGCGGCCATGATCAACCGCATGCGCGCTGGTGGTTACCTGGGCGGGTTCTCGCACTATTCCTTCGTCGGTAGCACCTCCCTGTCGGCGCGCCTGAAAAACGCCGGCGTCGGCGCCGAGGTCACCCAGGTCGTGCCCTTTCCCAACAAGGCCCGCCTGCGCATCGTCTACGAATACCAGCGCGCCATGGCCCATACCCCCGGGGTCGACTGCAACTTTACCGGTCTGGAAGGCTACATCGCCGCCCGCGCCCTGGTGGAAGGCCTGCGCCGCGCCGGCCGCGATCTCACCCGCGAAGGCCTGATCCGGGCCCTGGAGAGCATCACCCCGGCCAACTACGAGGGCGGCGGCTTCAGCCTGCATTTCACGCCGACCGACCACAGCGGTTCGGATTTCGTCGACCTGACCGCCATCGGCGCGGGCGGACGCTTCATCAACTAGCCGCCCCGGCCCACAGGGCCTGGGCGGGTTTGCGCTACACTGCAGCCTTCGGCCGATCCGGCCTTCCTCCATCCGCCTCAAGGATTTGCCGTGACTGCTAGCCGCTATGCCACGCTTGCCGCTGCTCCGTATTCGGGCGTGGCGCTGATCGCCGCCTGCTCGGCCGGCTTCCTGTGGGGGACCGGCGCGCTGGTGGTCAATATCCTGATCGCCCGCTACGGCTTTGCCCCGGGCGATATCTCCTTCTGGCGCTTCGCCGTCGGCGCGATCTTCCTGTGCCTGATCTTCGGCACCCGCATCCACCTGCCCACCTTGCGTACGCTGCTCGTGCCGGTGGTGCTGGCCGGCGCCACCATGGCTGGTTACGTGCTTTGCTGGTTCCTCGGCATCGAACGCATCGGCGCGGCGATTCCGACCTTGATCGCGCTCTGCCTGCCGCCGGTCTTTTCCACCCTGATCGCGCTGGCGCGCGGGCAGGAGCGGCTGGACCTGTCACTGGCGGTGATCCTGACCGCCGCCCTGGGCGGCACCGTGCTGATCGTCGCCCGTCATGGCGGGATGGGGGAGGCCGGTCAGGCTGACCTCATCATCGGCCTGCTGTGCTCGGTGGCCTCGGCGTTGCTCTATACCGGCTTCACGCTGGTCAGCGGGCGCCTCTCATCAGCCCTGGGCGCAGGGCAGGCGGCCACCTGCCTGACCGTGGTGGCCGCGCTGGTGATGGGCCTGACGACCCTCGCGCGCCCCCTGCAATGGCCGTCCGGCATTCCGCCGCAGGCCTGGTTCCTCTATCTGGGCGTGGTCACGGCGGCGCTTGCCCTGCTGGTCTTCAGCTGGGGCGCGGCGCGCCTCACACCCACTGCCTTGACGGTGGCCACCCTGATCGAACCGCTGACCGCGGTCGTGCTCTCCGCGCTGCTGCTGGGTGAACGACTGGGCGCCAGCCAGTGGGCCGGCGGCGTGCTGCTGTTGTTGAGCATCTGGGGACTGGGGCGGAGGCTGTCGCGTCCCACCCCATCAGAGCAAACCTAGTCGACCGGCTGCCCGTCCTTGTCCACCTTGATGCGGATGCGGCGCGTCACGCCACTCGGGCCGGGGAAGTCCTCAAAGGCCGAGCGCACCATGTAGGGCATGGCCGCCGCCAGTCCGGCGCGATTGCCTTCGCTGTCTACCACCACGTCGAACAGTTTCTTGCCGTCGGCCACATTGCTGATGCCGATCTGCAGCCGCCTCAGGAAGACCGGGTAGCTGGTGGTCTGCATGGGGCCGCCATACCAGAACGGATCATAGAATGGACCGTAGGGGCCATAGAAACCGAACGGCCGTGGCCCGAAGCGTCCCCAGCCCGGTGCCGGGCCGTAGAAGAAGGGATCGTAGGCCGGCCGGCTGACCACCACCTGCTCGGTATTGATGCCGTAGCTGAAGCTGACGTTGAGCTGGGCCTGTTTCGGCTGGGCCGCTTCGGTAAAGCCCAGGAACTGCAGTTCCTGGCGGATCAGGCCGGCGTAGTTCTGGTATTCCAGGTCGTTTTCCTGCGCCGGGGTGGGGGCGAAGGCATAGGCCTTGTCGTTGTCGGCCGGGGACCAGGCGTGGAAGGAGGTGACATTGCTCTCGATCACCGAGGCGCAACCGGACAGCAGCAGACCCGCCGCCGCGATGAAGGGGTAAAGCCAGCGTTTCATGAAGATGCTCCAGTGGAAAAGGCCAGGCGCCGGGCGGATGGCTGGGCTCTCTGCGGACGCCAGGTCAATGACCAGGGCCGCCAGGAAGCAGTAGGACAAGGGGCCGGGACTTTCTATCCCGGGCGCACCGTCCGGCCGCTTCCTGCGCAGTGCTGCCCCATCCTGGGGCGTGCGCCACGGTCGCTATTGTAGTGCCGCCGTGCTGCCGTGGCGAACCATGGCGGTCGGCGGTGGTCTTTCACCGGACGCGTCCCCGATTCCCGGCTGGTTTTTCAGCCCGTTTTCAGGCCGATAGCATCCGCGTGATGCGGGATGATTGGTAAAATCGGGTTTTTGCTGCACCTGATTTAGATTGCGACTGTCGTCGCCTTCATCTCACCTCATCTCCATTATCCCCATTTCCACTCTGGACAGGCCTCCATGCGCACCGATACGCCTCAGACGATCTACCGTAAAGATTACGCCGCTCCCAACTATCTGGCCGACACCGTCGAGATGGGCTTCGACCTCGATCCCGCCGACACCCGCGTGGCCACCCGTATCACGATGACCCGCAACCCGGCCGCCAAGGGCCGCGACCTCGTGCTCTTCGGCGAGGAACTGGAACTGGTGGCCCTGCGCCTGAACGGCAAGACGCTCTCGCAAGACAAGGGTGATTTCCGCATTGCCGCCGGCGTGCTGACCATCCCCGCCGCGCCGGCCAGCGTGGAACTGGAAATCGAGACCCTGATCCACCCGGACCGCAACACCTCGCTCATGGGCCTGTATGTGTCCAATGGCAATTTCTTCACCCAGTGCGAAGCCGAGGGCTTCCGCAAGATCACCTATTTCCCCGACCGTCCGGATGTGATGGCCCGGTTCACCGTCATGCTGCGCGCCGACAAGGCCCGCTACCCGGTGCTGCTGTCCAACGGCAACCTGATCGAAGAGGGCGCGCTGCCCGATGGCCGTCACTACGCCAAGTGGGAAGACCCGTTCAAGAAGCCGTCCTATCTCTTCGCCCTGGTGGCCGGCCAGCTGGTCTGCCAGGAAGAAACCGTCCGCCTGCATTCCGGCCGTGACGCGCTGCTGCAGGTGTGGGTGGAAGAGGGCAACCTGGACAAGACCCAGCACGCCATGGATTCGCTCAAGAACAGCATCGACTGGGACGTCGAACGCTTCGGCCTGGACCTGGACCTGGAGCGCTTCATGATCGTCGCGGTGGGCGACTTCAACATGGGCGCCATGGAAAACAAGGGCTTGAACATCTTCAACACCAAGTTCGTGCTGGCCAACCCGCGCATCGCCACCGATGTGGATTTCGCCAACATCGAAGCCGTGGTCGGCCACGAATACTTCCACAACTGGACCGGCAACCGCGTCACCTGCCGAGACTGGTTCCAGCTCTCGCTGAAGGAAGGCCTGACCGTCTTCCGCGACCAGGAATTCTCGGCCGACATGATCGGCAGCGACAGCGGCCGCGCCGTCAAGCGCATCGACGACGTGCGCGTCCTGCGCCAGGCGCAGTTCCCGGAAGACGCCGGCCCCATGGCGCATCCGGTGCGCCCCGACTCCTACGTGGAAATCAACAATTTCTACACCGTCACCGTCTATGAAAAGGGCGCCGAAGTGGTGCGCATGTACCAGACCCTGCTGGGCCGCGAGGGCTTCCGCAAGGGCATGGACCTGTACTTCGAACGGCATGACGGCCAGGCCGTGACCTGCGACGATTTCCGCGCCGCCATGGCTGACGCCAATGGTCGCGACCTCTCCCAGTTCGAGCGCTGGTACAGCCAGGCCGGTACGCCGCTGCTGCAAGCCGCCGCCGACTACGATGCCAAGCGCAAGACCCTGACGCTGACCCTGGAGCAAAGCTGCCCGGCCACGCCCGGCCAGAAGAAGAAACAGCCCTTCCACATCCCCGTGGCCGTCGGCCTGCTGGACGCCCAGGGCCGCGACCTGGCACTGACCCTGGAGGGGGAAAAGAAAACCGGTGCCACCACCCGCGTACTGGAACTGACCAAGGCCAAGCAAAGCTTCCGCTTCATCAATGTCGACCAGAAGCCGGTGCCTTCGCTGCTGCGCGGCTTCTCCGCACCGGTGGTGCTGCAGTTCGACTATAGCGATGCCGAGCTGGCCTTCCTGATGGCCCACGACAGCGACGCCTTCAACCGCTGGGAAGCCGGCCAGCGCCTGGCCACCCGGCGCCTGCTGAACCTCACCGTGGCCGTGCAGGCGGCACGCCAGTCCGGTCATGTGGTGGCGGTCGACACCGTGCTCAACAACCTGCAACATGATGGCGCCCTGGCCGATGCCCTGCGCGCCACCCTGCAGGACGAATCGCTGGACCCGGCCTTCCGCGAACTGGTACTGACCCTGCCGTCGGAGACCATGATCGCCGAGCAGATGGAAGTCATCGACCCGCACGCCATCCACGTGGCGCGCCAGTTCCTGCGCCGCTCGCTGGCGCGCGAACTGCGCGACGAGCTGCTGGCCGTCTACCGCAGCCACCAGACACCCGGTGCCTACAGCCCGGATGCCGCTTCTGCCGGACGTCGCGCCCTCAAGAACGTGGCCCTGTCCTACCTGGCCGAACTGGATGACGAAGAGGCCATGGCCCTGGCCCGCCAACAGGACGAGGATGCCAACAACATGACCGACCGCCTGGCCGCGCTGTCGGCCATCCTCAACAGCGCCGCGCCCGGCAAGAGCGAGGCACTGCAGCGCTTCTATACCGAGTTCGAGCAGGAAGCCCTGGTCATCGACAAGTGGTTCACGCTGCAGGCCACGGCCCGCAATGCCGACGTCAACACCGTGCGCACCCTGACCGAACACCCGGCCTTCACCCTGAAGAACCCCAATCGCGCCCGCAGCCTGATCTTCAGCTTCTGCAACGGCAATCCGTCCGCCTTCCATGCACTGGATGGCAACGGCTACGCCTTCTGGGCCGAGCAGGTCATCGCCCTCAATGGCAGCAATCCGCAGGTCGCAGCGCGCCTGGCGCGCAGCCTGGACCGCTGGCGCAAGTACACCCCGGCGCTGCAGGAAAAGATGCGTCTGGCCCTGCAGCAGGTGGCAGGCACGCCGAAGCTGTCGCGCGACGTGGCCGAAGTGATCACCAAGGCGCTGGCCGATTGATCACCGGAAAAGATGATTCGACGATCTTTTATTTCCCTCATTCATAAATCATAAAACCACCCACAAGGAAGACCATCATGAAACGCATCAGCCTCACGCAACACCTGATCGAGCAGCAGCGCCTGCACAACAAGATTCCGTCCGAACTGCGCCTGTTGATCGAAGTCGTCGGTCGCGCCTGCAAGTCGATCTCGCATGCCGTCGGCAAGGGTGCGCTGGGCGAAGTGCTGGGCAGCGCCGGCAGCGAAAACGTGCAGGGCGAAGTGCAGAAGAAGCTGGATGTGATTTCCAATGAAATCCTGCTGGAAGCCAATGAGTGGGGCGGTCACCTGGCGGCCATGGCCTCCGAGGAAATGGAGACCATCCACCGCATCCCCAACCGCTACCCCAAGGGCGAATACCTGTTGATGTTCGATCCGCTGGACGGCTCCTCCAACATCGACGTCAACGTCTCCATCGGCACCATCTTCTCCGTGCTGAAGGCACCCGACGGCATGACCGAGCCGAGCGAGCAGGACTTCATGCAACCCGGCACCAGACAGGTCGCTGCCGGCTACGCCGTATATGGCCCGCAGACCGTGCTGGTACTGACCACCGGCGACGGCGTGCACTGCTTCACGCTGGACCGCGAAATGGGCGCCTGGGTACTGACCCAGAAGGACATCCGCATCCCCGAGGACACCAAGGAATTTGCCATCAACGCCTCCAACGAGCGTCACTGGTTCCCGCCGGTCAAGCGCTACGTGGATGAAATGCTGGCCGGCACCACCGGTCCGCGCGGCAAGGATTTCAACATGCGCTGGATCGCCTCCATGGTGGCCGACGTGCATCGCATCCTCAATCGCGGCGGCATCTTCATGTACCCGGCCGACGCCCGCGAACCCGGCAAGCCGGGCAAGCTGCGTCTGATGTACGAAGCCAATCCGATGGCCTTCATCGTCGAACAGGCCGGCGGTGCCGCCACCGATGGTCAACAGCGCATCATGGATATCCAGCCGGAAAAGCTGCACCAGCGCGTAGCGGTGTTCCTGGGTTCCAAGAACGAAGTCGACCGCGTCACCTCCTACCACCAGCAGTAAGTACTGATGCTGGCCCCCGGCCAGCCTCAGTCAGCTGATACGGGGGCTGGCGCAGGCATACCCGCCTGCGCCATGCGTACCTGATTGCGGCCACGGCGCTTGGCTTCGTAGAGCGCGGCATCGGCCCGCCCCAGCAGTTCTTCCACCGAGCGCGAAGCGCCCTCCAGCAGATCCAGCGCGCACACACCGGCGCTGACCGTCACCACGCCTACCGGATTGCCACGATGCCCCAGGTCCAGCGCCTGGATGCCGGCGCGTATCTTCTCGGCCACCACCACGGCGCCCTCGGCATCGGTCTCGGGCAGGAGCATCACCATTTCCTCGCCACCATAGCGCGCCGCCAGATCCCCCGGGCGGCGCTGGCGCTCCTTCAGGACCAGGGCGATGCGACGCAGGCATTCATCGCCGGCCTGGTGGCCATACAGGTCGTTGTACTGCTTGAAGAAGTCGACATCGATCATCACCAGCGACAGGGCCGCGCCGCTGCGCGTGGCACGCCGGAATTCGGCATCCAGCACCATGTCCAGATGGCGCCGGTTGGCCAGGGTGGTCAGGCCATCCTGGTGCGCCAGCAACTCCAGCTGCTTGTTGGCCTGGCGCAGTTCGCCCATGGCCTGCAGGGCACGGTCCTCGGCGGCCAGGCGTAGCTCGATCTGGCCGATCAGGCGCCAGCCGAACATGGCAATGATCAACAGCAGCAGCGACACGGCCGCCCCATAGACAATGGTTTGCTGGCGCCAGTCGGCCAAGGCTTCGTCGCGCGCGATGGTGACTGTCACCACCAGCGGGAATGCCTGCACCGATTGGTAGGACAGGTAGCGATAGGTGTCGTCCAGCGGCGAGAGGATTTCCGCGTGACCACTGGCCGGGCCGCTGAGCAACTGACGGATGCTGGTATCTGCCGTGATGTCGCGGCCAATGTAGTCGGCCTCGAAGGGCTGGCGCGTGAGTACCGTGCCCGGACGCAGCACCAGCAGGATGGAACTGCTCTTGCCGATATCCACCGTCTGGTACAGCGCGTTGAAGTGGTCCACCCGCAGGGTCGCCAGCAATACGCCGGCAAAGCTGCCGTCGGGGTGGTTCAGCCGGCGCGACATGGGAATGATCCAGTTGCCGGTACTGCGGCTGACCAGGGTCGCACTGATGTGGGGTTCGCTGTCCTCGTGGTCGCGATGGTAGATGAAGTAGGCGCGGTCGGCATTGTTGGCATCGGCCGGCCGTGGTGTGGATGAACTGGCCATGCGGTTGCCGGCGGCATCGTAGATGTACAGCCCGTCCAGCTGCGGCATTTCCTTGGACAGCTGGCGCAGCAGGGGGGACATGCCACGGGTGTGGGCGGGGTCCACGCCGGTTTCGTAGATGCGGTCGCTGATGTTGATCAGGGAGCCATGGGTCGCCTGGAACACGTCATAGGCATGACGCGCCAGCGCCTTGGCGATATTGCCGGAATAGATGCGGGTGTTTTCCACCTGGGCCAGACGGGCGCTCAAGCTTTGCCAGGTATGGCCGGCGGCGATGGCAATGCAGATCAGGATCACGAAAAGTCGCGCCCGGCGCGCCACCGAATGGCGCGCAACCCGTCCCGCCTTTGCCAATATGGGCCGCATGTAAAGTCTCTCCCCTCCCGGCGGCACTTTCCCCGCGCAGGGGAGGCCGTTTTGACCAGTATAAGGAGAAGGCGGGCGGCACCGCGTCACGATCAGTCCACGAAAACGCCCTCAATTCAACGGCTGGGACGGCAGCGCCGGCCGCCGCATCAGCCGCACGCTGTGCAAGGCCGTCAGCAGTACCGACAGCCAGATTGGGCCATAGGTCCCAAGCTGTGAGAGGTGCAGCGATTCACCCAGCACCGCCATGGCCACCAGCACCAGCAGCACCGGTTCCACATAGCCCAGGATGCCGAACAGCCCCATCGGCAGCAGTTTTCCGGCGCGCAGGTAGCTGGTCAGGGCGATCATGCTGATCACGCCCAGTCCCGGGATCAGCAGCCACATGGACGGGGTCCGCACGGTGGCCGCCAGCGAGGCGCTCATGAGCACGGCGACCAGGGAAGGCAGCGCCAGCACCATCAGCTCCACCGCAAAGATCAGCAGGGAGTCCAGCCTGATGCGCCGACGCAGGATGAAGTAGGGCGGATAGCCGAGCGCCACGGCCAGCGTCGGCCAGGAAAAGGCGCGTGTCATCCACAGTTCGTGTGCAACGCCGATGCATGCGCACAGCACCGCCAGGCGCTGCAGCAGGTTCATTTTCTCGCCGTAGTAGAAGCGTCCCACCAATACCATCGACAGCGGCAGCAGGAAGTAGCCGAGCGAGACCTCCAGCGCCCGCCCGTTCACCGACGCCCACAGGAACAGCCATTGCTGCAGGGCCAGCAAGGCCGCCATCGCCAGTGTCACCAGGCAGGTGCCGGGACGCCCCAGCAACTGCGCCACCGCCGCCTGCAGCCGCGGCAGCTCGCCGCGCCAGGCCAGCAGGCCGATCACGGTCAAGAGGGTGCCGAGGATGCGCCAGGCAAAGATGTCGGTGCCGTCCAGCGGGGCCAGCAGGCGGGTATAACCGGAGAGGAAGGCGAACAGCGCGGACGCCAGCACGGACAAGCCGATGCCACGGCCGATTTCTTGAGGATTCATTGCAAGACCAGAGGACGGCCCGCGCCAGGGAAAGGTGCCGGCAAAAGCGCGATTCTACGGCATGCCGTGGCGCTGCGCGGGTCTCACAATGAAAAGCCCCGGCCGAGGCCGGGGCGATGGTGCGGTGGTCGCCGGTATAGCCTTGGCTAACCGAAGACGTTCAGGCTTTGCTCAGTCAGCAATCAGGCGCCCGGCGAGGTGCCCATGGGGCCGTCCTTCAGTTCGCGGGCATAGTTGTTGGGACGACCATTGGGGACCTCATACCCCTTGGGATCCACATATTGGCCGTTCTGGCCGCTTTCCTGCATGCCAGCCGGCGAGCCGGTTGGTTGACCCTGGTAGTTGTAGTACTGCGGCGACGAAGAGGACGAGGACGATGGCGACGCATCGTATTGCTGCTGCTGCGTACCCTGCATGCCGCTGCCACCCTGGTCATAGGATTGGGCGTAAGCGCCAGTGGCGAAAGTGGCGGCGGCCAGCACGGCGGCGGTGAGGAAAGTCTTGGTCATGGCTGTTCTCCTTTATCCTTGATTGATCATTGCTTGCTGCCCGTGGGCAAGTGTTGCAGTGTTGCGCCAGGTGATGCCAGGTTGCACGGGCAGGCAGTCCGGAAGAATCGTTTTCCCCGAGGCCGTTGGCGTTTGTGGAAAACTTGGCTTCATCATAGGAAGCCGTGGCCGCGCCAACAGTCGGAAAGCCCAGCATGTTGTTGTCAGACGTTTCTCGCGTGTCCGACAGTCGTGGCGGGTCAGGATGCGCATGTCGGTCAAGGGAAAAAGCCGGCAGGAAAGCACGACTCCTGAAGCTCATCAAGCGCAATCCTTGCAGGGTAGCGGAGCCTGGCCCCCTGGTGCCGCGCGTGCAATGAACAGAGGAGGCCGGAATGAATGTCAGCGCACAGGCTGACAGGACCGGGACGATTCGTTACAAAACGTATCCATGCCCGGATCTGGTGCGCCCTGATGGGTCTGCAAGCTCCCTCAGGCGACAAAGACGGCTGTCGCAAAATCATCGCCGTACTGACTTCCTTGATCAAATTCATGCCGACGCCTGCTGCAATCGGGTTATGCTGACCTGATCACACCAGCTAATGACGCCACTACGGGGGACGTCATGATGATGCAAGGAAGGGGGACAGCATGCATAGATTCCTGCCAGCGATGTTGCTGGCGACCATGGCCTTCACGATCCTGCCGCTGTCGGTGCAGGCCGCCGAATGCACGAAGGTCGTCATCTCTGCCGATTCGGATTACGCACCTTTGCATTGGTACGACGGCAAGCGCCTGACCGGCGCCAGCATCGAGATCGCCACCCGCGCACTCAGTGCGCTGAACATTCCCTATGAGGTCCGCTATGTCGGGCCTTTTCACCGAGTCCTCAAGGCGGCCGAAAGCGGTGAAGTCGCCTTGGTCTCTTCCCTCAAGAACACGCCCGAACGCCAGCAATACCTTGCCTATGCCTCGGTGCCGCTGTTCCGCAACCCGATCGCCGTGTTCGTGGCACGCAACAATCGCTTCCCCTTCAGCGGCTGGAAGGACCTGATCGGCAAGCGCGGGGCCATTACGCTAGGCAACCAGTTCGGTGGCGGCTTCGACGAATTCATGCGCGACAACCTCATCATCGAGACCGCGCAGAAGGTCTACATGAATTTCAGCAAGCTCGATTCGGGCCGTATCGACTATCTCATCACCGGTTACTACAGCGGCATGATCTACCTGAACCAGACCGGCCAGTCCGAGAACTTCATGCCGCTGCGCCCCTTCGTCAGCGAGACCGACAATTACATCGCCATGAGCAAGGCCAGCCCCTGCGTGAAATACCTGCCACGCATCAACGCGCAACTGGAGGCAATGCAAAAGCGCGGCGAATTGCGCGCCGTCCTGCAGAGCTTCGAGACTGACTTGCGCATCGATCCGGCCAATCAGGACGAGCCACCACGGCCGCGATAGACCAGCACCCGGTGCCGGCGCGGGAAATCCCGGTTTGAAGCCGGAAAGCGGCTTTGTTCCGCCCAAGGCCACCGTTGCTGCCGGGTTACATTGTCATCAGCGCGGACGCTGCCGTCCCCGGCAGGGGGGCGCGACGCCCACATCCACATCAATACTCACACGCGAACCTCGCCACAGAACGAGGCCGTGCGGGCTTGCCATTTGTTCATGAATCCAAGAATCCAAGAGACGGAGAGGCCCTTGAAGCTGCGTACCAAAATCATCTGGCTGTGTGCCACCACCCTGATCGGCATCCTGGTGATCGCCGCGGTCTCGCTGACCACGCTCAGGCGCACCATGATGGAAGAACGCGAGGCGCAGCTGTCCTTGCTGGTGACCCTGGCCAAGGCTGCGGCCGAAAAGGCGCAGGCCCAGGAACAGGCCGGCAAGCTGACCCGCGAGCAGGCCCAGGCCCAGGCCAAGATGGTCATCGGCAGTTTTGCCAAGGAGCAGAACTACTACTTCGTACGTGGCTACAGCGACGACTTCAACTACGTGCACCCCAATCCCAAGCGGGTGGGCATCCAGGACAAGACCGCCAAGGAAGATGGCGACCGCTACCGCGCCGCCCTGCAGGGTAAGGAAATCGGCCTGCTCATCGCCGAAGGCACGCGTCCCAATACCACCGAGAAGGTGCAGAAGCTGTATGCGGTGACCCGCTTCGCGCCGTGGGACTGGACCATCGGCTTCGGCGCCTACATCGATGACATCAACCAGGCCTTCTATCGCAATGCCCTGGTCCTGCTGTTGCTGGGGGCGGTACTGATGGGGGCCATTGCCACCATGGCCGCCTTCATCCTGCGTTCCATCCTGCGCCAACTGGGCGGCGAGCCTGCTCGGGCGGTGGAGATCGTGGAACAGATCGCACAGGGCGACCTGTCCACCGCCGTGGCGCTGAAGGCCAACGACCGCCACAGCCTGCTGCATTCCATTGAAACCATGCGGCGCAGCCTCTCGGGTATCGTCCAGGGCGTGCGTCAGGGGACGGACACCATCACCACCGCTTCCGGCGAAATCGCCGCCGGCAATCTGGACCTGTCGTCGCGTACCGAGCAGCAAGCCAGCGCGCTGGAGGAGACCGCCTCCTCAATGGAAGAACTCACTTCCATCGTGCGCCAGAATGCAGACAATGCCAGCCAGGCCAACCAGCTGGCCATCACCGCCTCCGGTGTGGCGGCCGATGGCGGCAAGGTGATCGAGCAGGTGGTGGGCACCATGGCCGACATCAACAGCGCCTCCACCAAGATTGCCGACATCATCGGCGTGATCGACGGCATTGCCTTCCAGACCAACATCCTGGCCCTGAACGCCGCGGTGGAAGCGGCACGGGCCGGCGAGCAGGGGCGCGGGTTTGCCGTGGTGGCATCGGAAGTGCGCAACCTCGCCCAGCGCAGCGCCCAGGCCGCCAAGGAAATCAAGGGCCTGATCGAGGATTCGGTCGGCAAGGTGGACAACGGTTCGCATCTGGTCGAGCAGGCCGGCCGCACCATGCAGGAAATCGTCACCAGCGTGCGCCACGTGGCCGACGTGGTGGCCGAGATCAGTGCCGCCAGCCGCGAGCAGAGTGCCGGCATCGAGGAAGTCAACCGCGCCATCACGCAGATGGACCAGGTGACCCAACAGAATGCCGCGCTGGTGGAGGAGGCCGCAGCTGCGGCGGCCTCCATGCAGGACCAGGCGGCCCAGCTGGCGCAACTGGTGACGGTGTTCCGTCTGCCGGGTTGAGTCGGTGGGTTCCCGTCCTTTCGCCGCTGGCAGCTCCGGCGCACCGGCCTATCGCCAGCTTTCACCCGAGCAGGTGCAGCAGGTGCTGGACTATATCGATGCCAACCTGCAGCGCAATATCACCGTGTCCACCCTGGCGGCGATGTGCCATCTTTCATCCAGTTGCTTCAGCCGGGTCTTCAAGGCCAGCACCGGCTACACACTTTGCCAGTGGATGATGCGCCAGCGATTGCTGCGCGCGCAGGTGTTGCTGGCGGAGCCGGGTCGCACGGTGGTGGATGTGGCCATCGCCGTGGGTTTTCATGACCAGAGCCATTTCCTGCGCCAGTTCAAGCGCATCACGGGAACGACGGTGCAGGAGTGGCGCCAGCGGCCGGTGACATGACGTCGCCTGTTTCCCGGATCGCCAGATTGACAAATCGACGGAATCGATGCGCGGGCATTGATTGATCTGTAGCAGAGATTAATCTTGTGGGGCGCGTAGCCAGCAAAAAGGCCCGCAGTTCATTGCGGGCCTTTGTGTTGTTGAGCTGGAATGGCTGTGATCGGCAATATCAACGATAGAAGGGTTCGACCCGCCCCTTGAGCTTGGACATCATCGGATTGCCCTTGCGATCCAGTGCGCGGCCGGCGGGAATCTTGACCCAGCCTTCGCTGATGCAATATTCGCTGACGTTGTTCAATTCCTTGTCGTTGAGCTTGATGCCGATGTCGTGCTCGAAGATGGCGGCATCGTAATGCGGGCTGCGGGGATCGACGCTGAGGCGGTCGGGGAGGGCGGGGCGTTGTGCGGTATCGTTCATGGACGCGATTATCGGATATAAAAACGGGCAAGACAATTATTTCATATCCGCAAGCAGGCCTGTATTGCCGTCGTGCCAAGCCTTGTTCTTGCACCTTCCAGTCCCAGGTCTTCCTTCCCACTGACGGAGCTCGCTGCGCAGGCGTGACGTCGTCCTACTATCCGCAGGGCATTTTCCGACAGCAAGGCTGGCCGCTCGCCGATAGCGCGGCCGCCGCTGGCATCGCATCCTTGAGACCTCTGATCTTGCGCGAGGATGTATGCGATCTACCGTCGAGGAAATGCAGGCCGCCGAATCGGCCGCCCGGGCCTACCGTCCACACGCCGATGAGCTTGTGCCCAGTCTGCTGCATGGCAAGCTGCTGGCGCCCGCTCCCGATGCAGACGCGCTGGCGTCAGCCCGTCAATATCTGGAGCAGCAATTGCGGGCCGCCGAAGCGCTGCCCTGTGATCTCCCGGAAGATGCCCACGCGCTGGCCGGGTGGATGGAGCGGCGTGCAGCTGATGTCGGCCAGGCTTATGCCGCCTATCTTCAGGAGCGTCAGGCCGGGGCGCCGCGTCGCTTTTTCAGCGGCAAGGCACATGCGCTCAATTTTCTGCGCCGCGTGGCCCCGACCAAGCTGGTCGATGGTGCCTGGCTCTACAGCGCCCTGGAACGCTGGCGCGACCCGCTGTTCCGCCCGTTGATCCTGACCTATCTCGAAGAGCTGGGTGATGGCGACCCTGCCATGAACCACGTTAGCCTGTACCGCAGCCTGCTGGCCGCCCATGGCGGCGAACCGGCGCTGCCCCTGTCCGAACCTCATTACGTGCAGGGCGCGCTCCAGCTGGCGCTGGCCTACCACGGCGGGCAATACGAAGCGGAGATGTTCGGCTTCAACCTGGGCTATGAACAGTTGCCCCTGCATCTGCTCATTACCGCCTACGAGCTCAACGAACTGGGGATTGATCCCTACTATTTCACCCTGCACGTCACCATCGACAATGCTGCCAGCGGACATGCACGCAAGGCCGCGGACGCCGTGGCCCAGGCGGCAACACAGGCAGCCGATCCGCAACAGTTCATGCAGGGCGTGCGGCGGGGCTACCTGCTCAACGACCTGGGCCTGAGCACGATGGATGTGATCAATTCCTTCGACCTTGAGCAGGAGGTGGTGAGCGTGATGCAGGACAAGGCGCAGTTCGGCCGGATGATGCATTCCGATTACTGCCGCATCGGTGGCAAGACCGTCAACCAATGGCTGGAACAGCCAGACGGGATGGCACGTTTCCTGGAGGAATTGACCAAGGCCAGATGGATAATCCGGGCGGCGCCGGCAGAGGAAAGCCGCTTCTGGCGACTCATCGATGCCCCGGGCGGGCAGATGTTCGGTGTCTTCGACGACTACGAAAAGCAAACCATCCGTGAATGGATAGAAAAAGGCTGGAGTGACGCCAAGCGCCAGCCCAGTTATCGCGCGCTGGCACGCGGGCGCCAGGTGGAGTCGATGGCGCCGCAGGGCGGGCCACGCGCCGTCATTGACTCAACCCGGCAGCTCGATGCGCTGGTGGAGCAGATGTCGCCTGGCCGCCATCACTTCGTGCCAGGTCTGGAAGCGACACGGCGCTTCAGTGCCCTCTACCGGACGGCATGTGTGGCATGACGGTGTGGCAGGAAAGCGTGGATGGCAGGCGCAATTCCCGTCGGGCGGGAGGGTCGTCCTCAAGGAAACGGACGGGCATCGCCCCGGCTCGGCTATGGCTCGGCTATAATTGCCGGCCTTGATCCGCTCAAGTCAGGTTGTCAGCGTTCCCACGCGGCAACGGCCACAGCGGACCATGCCTGATCGCCGCGCCGCAAGTCGCGGCCTACCCCACATATGTCATTGGATCGGCCCCGCGCCGGTCGTAGGAGAAATCATGAACATCCGTTCCAGAAAACGCCTGGTCTATCGTCGCCACCGCATCGGCATGCTCATTGCCGCCATTGAAGCCCTGATGGCGCTGGAAGAAGCCACGCTGGAAGCCAAGAAGGCAGCATAAGCGGTTCAAATGCGCCCGGAAAAGACCGGTCCGAGAGGCCGGTTTTTTCTTGCCTGGCCGGATATCCCAGCCTGATGTCAATTGAAACAATCGCGTGAACTCCTGACATCGATGTGTAACTGCGTCGCCTCAAGATACACCCATGCCGAAACGCAAACGCAAGCCCGGATGCGTATCGGCAGCAAAGCCCCACATTGACGACCCGTCACTACATTGACATTGAATTGGAGAACATCATGCGCATCTTCAGCACCCTCTTCACCGGCCTGATCCTGACCCTGGTTGCCACCGCTGCCCGCGCCGACAGCATCTTCACCGGTGCCATGGACTACGAGTCGCCGCTGCCCATGATCCTGCACGTCGGCGGACGCCTGATCGGCCGGCTCTTCAGCTGAGGCAATGGGTGGCGCCATGGCCGGCCGCGTGCCGGCCCACGCCCCCGGACCTGGTCTGCTATGGCACAATCAGCCGCCTTCAGCGTGAGAAACCACCCCGCATGTGCGTCAACTACAAGCCCACTCCCAAATCCGAGATCACCACCCTGACCGGGGCCGATACCAGCGCTACCCCGGACTGGCCCGACGAGACCTGGCAGGACTATGCCGCGCCGGTGGTGCGTGCCGGCCTGGAAGGGGAGCCCGAACTCATCGTCGGCACCTACGGCATGATGCCCCGGCGCAAGTTGCAACCCGGTCTGCAGATATCGACCATGAATGCCCGTGCCGAAACCATCGGCGAGAAGCGCAGCTATGCCGGCCCCTGGCGCCAGGGCCATACCTGCCTGTTGCCGATGCAATGCTTCTATGAACCGAACTATGAATCCGGCCGCGCCCAGCGCTGGGCCATCGGCATGGCCGACGACCAACCGTTCTGCGTGGCCGGCCTCTGGCGCGCCTGGGAAGAGGCCGAGGGCGGCTATGCTTTTTCGTTTACGCAGATCACCATCAACGCTGACCAGCATCCGTTGATGAAGCGTTTTCACAAGCCTGGAGAGGAAAAGCGCAAC
Organism: Herbaspirillum sp. VT-16-41; assembly: GCF_001994935.1. Classification (NCBI taxonomy): domain Bacteria; kingdom Pseudomonadati; phylum Pseudomonadota; class Betaproteobacteria; order Burkholderiales; family Oxalobacteraceae; genus Herbaspirillum; species Herbaspirillum sp. VT-16-41. Next base: position 46,262 of record NZ_MUXB01000121.1, on the reverse strand, counting down.
CTGGTCATCATCCCGCGCGCGCTCTACCGGCAATGGCTCAATGCCGGCACGCCCGAGCGCGCAGCGGCGATGCTGCTGAACTATCCGGCCACGCAGATGAAGGCGTGGCCCGCGCCCAAGGCGCAGGCCGGCGGGCAGCAGAGCGGCTTCCTGTTCTGAGGGATCCGCACTGCTGCCCAGGGAGTTACCAGCGATAACGCCAGCCCGCCACCACGGCGTGCTGGGTCTGCAGGTCGTTCAGGCCCAGGTTGTAGTCCAGGAACAGGCTCGACGCCTGGCCCAGCTTGCCGGACAGGCCGGCTCCCAGCACCAGGCCGTCGCGCTTCTGTTGCAGGCCGGCGACCTGGAAGTTGACGCCCGGCGCGCCCTGGAAGGAGGCATTGAGGCTACCGCCGGCATCCAGCCATTGATGGCTCCAGAATGCGCGCAGCTCGCTCTGCAGCTTGCCATCTTCGCGCAGGGGCAGGTGCCAGCGGGCACCTACCATCGACACCGCCGAGCGTGAAGTCTGTGCACTGGCATTGAGGCCGAGCGCACCGGCACCGGTTTCGGAGAAGGCGTCCTGGCGCAGCAGCGTGCCTTGCAGCGAGACCAGCGGCTCGAACACGTAGCTGCCGCGATCGATGCGATAGCTGGCCTCGGCATGCAGGCCGAGTTCATCGCCGTTGTAGTCACCGGCCGCGCGCGAGACATCATTGCCGATCACGATGCTGCGCTGGGTAGCGTACTGGTTGCGGCCATAACCGACGATGCCCTTGAAGCGCCAGTCACCGCTCTGGTACTGCGCGTACACGGCGACCTGATGGCCTTCCACCTTGGCGCTGTCGCCGGCGGTGTTGTAGGCCAGGCGGGTATTGTCGTAGTGATAGGCCAGGCCCATGCTCCAGCGATCATCCAGCACCCGTTCCACCCCCATCAGCAGGCCATTGCTGTTGCTGGTGTAGCCGGCGGCATTGCCGTCGGAGCGGGTATTGCCATGGCCGCCCGCAACCTGCGCCCAGGCGCCGCCATCCTCGCGCACACGCAGGGGCCACAGACCGCTGCTGCCATTGCTGCTGTCGGTCATGGTGGCGGCGCTGTACTGGTAGTCATAGCGATCCGTCTCGGCCGAGGCCAGTTGCAGCTGACTCATCGCAAAACCGCTGCCGCCGGAGAAGGCGGACCCGCCGCCGATGTTGCGGTTACCCAGGGTCTGCAGCGATTGGCCCATCAGGCCCAGCGTGGACAGGCCCTGATAGGCGCGCCCCCCCAGGCTCTCGAAGGCGCTGCGCGCCTGCACTGCCGACAGGCCGTCGATCAGCGCCAGCTTGGCGCGCATGGCGCTGGACAGGCTTGCCAACTGGCCGGCCTGGGTCAGGGCATTGGCCACGCTGGCCTGGTTGCCGGTGGTGGTGACCGAGGCATAGCTGTTACCGTTGCGCGCCATCGTCAATTGCACCGCATTGCCGGTGTAGCTGACTGTGGGTGAGACAAAGGCGAAGTCGCTGCGCACGGTATTGAAGCTGCCGCTCACGGTGCCGCTGGTCGACAGGATGGTATAGGGCGTGCTCAGCGCATAGGCGCCGCTGCCGGCGGCGATGGACAGGCTGCCGGCCAGGGCGGCATTGCCGTTGACCTGGATCAGGCCGCCGCTGCCGTCGGCGCTGGTGCTGACCTGGGTGGTGGCGCCGTCCTGCAGGTTCAGATTGCCCTGGACCGTCAGCGTCGAAGTGCCGGCCGTGGCCAGCGTGCCACCGGCGGCCACCGTGGTGCTGCCCACCGTGCCGGTCCCGGAGAGGGTGCCGCCACTGTTGACGCGCACTGTGCCGCCCAGCACGCCATTGACGCTGAGCTTGCCGCCATTGACATTGGTGCTGCCGGCGAAGCTGGTCGAGTTGCCGCTGAAGACCGTTTCGCCGGCCAGCTGGTTGATCGTGCCGTTGCCCGAGATGGCCGCTGCCAGCGTGTAGTTGCTGCTGCCGCTGGCATTGTGGTTCAGGTTCAGCGTACCGTTGCCGGCGCCGAAAGCCAGCGATGTGGTGTCGAGCTGGCCGGGCGCGGCTGCCGTGCTGCCAGGGGCGGCACCGACGTTGAGGGTACCTGTGGAACCACTGCTGGTGGCGATGCGGATCACCGAGGCGGTAGCGCGCGCACCGTCGCTGATGGTCAGGGTGCCATTGCCACCGGCCCCGACATGCAAGGAATTGGTGGTGATCCAGGCCGAGTTGGCACCGGTCAGCGTCACGCTGCCGTTGCTGTTGGCATTGTTGGCGATATAGCTGCGGTTGCCGGTGACCTGGCCGCCATCGGAGATGGTCAGCGTACCGTTGCCCAGACGACCGACGTTGACGTCCGAGCTGCTGCTCCAGGTGGAGCCGGCCCCGGTCACCGTCATGGTGCCGGAGGCGCCATTGAGGTCGCCCAGCAAGCCCTGCACATCGTTGATACGGCCACCGGCCGAGATGACTACGCTGCCCGTGGCGCCATTGTTGTGGCCGACAAAGAAGTCTCCCGAGTGGTTCCAGACCGAGCCGCTGCCAGTGACCAGGGCGCTGCTGTTGGACCCCGCTTCGGTTCCCACATAGCCATCGGTGCTGGTGACGTTGCCGCCTCCCGAGATGGTCAGGTTGCCATTGCCGACGTTGCCCACGTAGAGCACGCCGGTGTTGATCCACTTGCTGCCGCTGCCGGACACGGTGACATTGCCGCTGCTGCCGGCCAGGTGGCCGACCAGGGCGCCGGTATCGGTGACTACGCCGCCATTGCTGATACTGAGGTTGCCGCTGGCGCCGTCGCCGTAGCCGATCGACAGGCGATCGCTGGCGGTGAAGTTGGCATTGTTGACCGTGAGCGTACCGCGCGCGCCAGTGATGTCACCCAGATGCACGACCGCGGCGGTGGCATTGGCACCACCGCTGACGGTGAGCCATCCGGTACCGCCAGTGGAACCGGAGCCGGCGTCACCGCCCACGGTGAGGTTGCCCGCCGCCAGCGAAGAACCGGCGCCGCTGACATTGACGCTGCTGTTGGAGGTGTCCTGGCGCCCGATCACCGTATTGGCGCTGCTGACATTGGCACCGTCGCTGATGGTGAGGTTGCCATTGTTGACCGTGCCCACGAAGAGCGAACCGGTATTGGTCCAGCGACTGCCGGCGCCACTGATATTGACGGTGGACAGTGTGCTGCCGGCGGTACCGATCACGCCGGTGACGGAATCCACCGTGGAACCACCGGTAATGGAAAGGCTGGCGCTGCCGCCACTGCCGACTGTGAGCCGGTCGCCGATCAGCCATTGCGCCCCGTTGATCAGGCTGGCGCTGCCATTGCTGCCGCCGCCGCTACCCAGCACCACCGAGCCGCTCATGTTGACGACACCACCATTGACCTGCATCGTGCCGACCGCCCCGGTGTTGCCGATGACCAGGCCGTTGCCGATCAGGCTGCTGTCGGTATTGATCGTGAGGTTGCCTACGCCACCGCTGGCACCACCGACATAGGTGGTACCGCTGATGTTGGCGACCGCACCGGCGTCAAGCGTCAACGACCCGACGCCATTGAGGCCGACGGTCGCATCGCTGCTGCTGTTGAGCCTGGCGCTGCCATTGGTGCCGCTGCCGGTGACGGTAATGGTGCCGTTGGAACCGTTGCTGTTGCCGATCAGGACCGACGAGGTGTTCAGCGTCGCCTGGTTGATCTGCAGGTTGCCCACCGTACTGCCGCCGACGGTCAGTGCCTGAATGGTGGTGTTGCTGGAAAGCACCGGATCGACACCGGGATAGGCGTTGATGACCGCAGCATCCGTGGACGTGGGTGCTGCCCCCGTCCACTGCCAGTTGCTGTCGTTGGTCCAGTTGTTGTCGACGTTGCCGGTCCACGACGCCACCTGGGCGTGCGCGGCGCTGCCGATCAGCAGCAGTGTTGCCAGTGCGCTGACTGGCAACGGTCTTGCATGAGCGAAGCTGCGCTTCGATTGCATGATTCCCCCCCTGGGTAGAGGCTGCCTGTTGCCGACATCTCTTAGCGGATGAGCTGGCGTTGCAGCCTATGCTTGTTGTTGATTGATCTTTACGGAAACCCGCAAGGATTTTACAAGCATCAAAACGAATTTTTGGCAGGAGAGATGATTTTTTGTGATCTTGCGCATAGGGGAGGCGTGATCATTCCCGTTGACCGGTACTTCGGTTTCACTGGGTGGGATTGCGGCGTGGCCGTACGCAGCCCTGGAACAGGCTTGGGCAGGGCAGGGAGCGGGCTTCAGGAGGCGGCGCTGCCGTCCCCATCAACATCACGGGCGACGGCAGTGCCAGCCAGGTCATCGAGTCAGGCAGCCTGGTAGGTCGGATAGTCGGTATAGCCTTCGGCACCGCCACCGTAGAAGGTGTTGCGGTCGGCCTCCGCCCAGGGGGCGTCCAGACGCAGACGTTCCACCAGGTCGGGATTGGCGATGAAGGGGCGGCCGAAGGCCACCATGTCGGCATGCCCCGAGGCGACCGCATCCATCGCCATCTGGCGCTGGTAGCTGTTGTTGGCGATGTAAAGGCCACCGAAGGCGGCGTGCAGCTTCTTGAAATCGAATTCCGATGCCGCGTTGCTGCCCCGGGTCTGGCCTTCGACGCAGTGCAGATAGGCCAGGCCCAGCTTGCCCAGTTGCTCGGCGTAGTACAGGTAGGTACGCTCGGGATCGCTGTCCAGCGGGATGTCACCGGCCGAGCGGGTCAGCGGCGACAGGCGCACGCCCACGCGATCGGCACCCCAGATATCGGCGACGGCGGTGACCACTTCCACCGGGAAACGCACGCGGTTTTCCAGCGAGCCACCGTACTGGTCGGTGCGGTGATTGGTGCTGTCGCGCACGAACTGCTCCAGCAGATAGCCATTGGCCGAATGCACTTCCACCCCATCGAAGCCGGCTTCCTTGGCCAGCCGCGCAGCGCGGCGATAGTCTTCCAGCAGGCGCGGGATTTCCGCGGTCTCCAGGGCTCGTGGCATGGAGGGCCTTGCCTGCGTCTGCGACTCCAGGAATACCAGCTCGCCCGCCTGGATCGCCGAGGGGGCGACCGGCGCTGCGCCGTTTTCCTGCAATGAGCTATGCGAGACCCGGCCTACGTGCCAAAGCTGGTTGACGATCTTGCCACCTGCCGCGTGGACCGCATCGGTGATCTTGCGCCAGGCCGCGACGTGTTCCTCGGTGTAGAGACCTGGGGTGAAGGCATAGCCGCGGCCTTCGCGCGAAATATTGGTGGCTTCGCTGATGATGAGACCGGCCGAGGCGCGCTGGCGATAGTATTCGATGGCCAGTTCGCTGTGCACGCCCTGCATGTCAGCGCGCGAGCGCGTCAGCGGAGCCATGGCAATGCGGTTGGCGACGTCGATGGCGCCGATGCGGGTGGGGGAAAACAGATCAGATCCGGTGTGCGACATGATGTTGACTCCTTCTGGTGAGGTGGTGATGGTCGTCATCATCGGCAATGGGGAGAAATTCGGCCAATTTATTATTGATAAAACAGATTTATCGTAGACAATATATCTAGAACTCATTTCATAAATAGTCGTGAGATGCGTTCTGGGTAGAACCCGGAGGGAGCGGCCCGTTTGGGCGAATTGCTGCGTTACGAATTTGGGTCAAGACGCCCAGTCTTGACCCAAATTCGCGCCTTGCACTTCATCCCAAACGGGACTCGCTCGCACTCGCGCCTATTTATGAAATGAGTTCTATATGAAATACGACCTCAACCTGTTGCCGGTCTTCGTCGCCCTGATGGAGGAGCGCAGCGTCACCCGGGCCGCCTCGCGACTGGGCATGACGCAGGCAGCCTTGTCCAATGCGCTGGCCCGGCTGCGCCTGACCCTGCAGGATCCCCTGTTCATCCGCGAGCGCTACGGCATGCGCCCCACGCCCAAGGCCGAATTGCTTGCCCCCGCGCTGGTGACGGCATTGGCGTCGATGGATGCGGTGGTATTGGGCCAGCAGGCCTTCGAACCGGCGCGCGCCGATCACCTGATCACCATCGCGCCCAACAGCTATGTCGAGTTCGTGCTGGTGCCGCAGTTGGTGGCCCGCTTGAGCGTGGTGGCGCCAGGTGTGCGCCTGCGCACCTTGCCTTTTGGTACCGACCTGGCCGAGACCGGCGTGAGTTCAGGCGATACCGCCATGGTGCTGGGACGCATCAATGACGCCCCGGATAACCTGGTGGTGCAGCACATCGGCGAGGATGGCCTGGCCTGCGTCGTACGGGCCGACCATCCGGTCATCGGCACGCGCATCGGCAAGAGACAATATGAGCGCATGAAGCACGTCAATGTGCTGCCGCCCGGCCGTCTGCGCACTGGCCTGTTCCAGGCGCTGGAGCGCAGGGGCCTGCGACGCGAGGTGGCCGTCTCGGTCACGCATTTCGCCTCCATCCCCGAGATCGTGGCCGCGACCGATTACTGTGCGACCCTGCCCATGCTGATCTGCAAGCGGCTCGTCCACGATACCCGGTTGAAGGTACTGTCGGCGCCAGTCGATCTCGGTACTTTTCCGCTGCACATGGCCTGGCACGTCCGTTATCGCGACGATCCGGCGCATATCTGGTTGCGCAAGCTGGTGGCAGAGGTGGCGCAGGCCCTGGGTTAAGTGCCGGTAATCGGTGGGAGCGATGGCGGGGCGTTTTCAGGGTGTAGACGAGGGGCGGGTGTGGGTGCGCGTAGCATTTCCGACTAACTCGGTGATGTCCTGCCGATTGCCGATAGGGCGATCGCTTGTATCATTGCGGCTCCTGCCTTCGCCGATGAAGGTTTTTCCGAACCCCCAACTGGTCACATCATGCCTCTTGATACGCTCCTGCTGTTTGTACCGGCCTGCTTTGCATTGAACATGGCTTTCGGGCCGAACAATCTGCTGTCCATCACCATCGGCGCGCATTACGGCTTGCGGCTGGCAATTCTGGCCTCTGTCGGGCGCCTGGTCGCCTTTGCGATCATGATCGCCGTGGCCGCGCTGGGTATGGGAGCATTGCTCATGGCGTCGCAACTGGCCTTCACGGTCTGCAAGCTGCTGGGCGCCGCCTATCTGGTCTGGCTGGGTTTCAAGGTCTTCTTTTCCAGGGCGACGCTGTCCGTTGACGGCCTTGCGGGAGAGCAGGCGCGCGGCGATATCCGCACCTTCATTCGCAGGGAATTCCTGGTCGCCATCGGCAACCCCAAGGCGATCCTGGTCTTCACCGCCTTTTTTCCGCAGTTCGTGGTTCCCGGCAATTACTGGGTCAGTTTCCTCATCCTCGGCGGGATCTTCCTGAGCCTGGAAGTGGTCGCGATCGCGGCCTACGCCTATGCGGGCAGCCGGCTTTCCGGCGTGATCCAGAATGCCCAGGGGCTGCGCTGGATGAACCGCATCAGCGGCGGCACCATGATTCTGTTCGGCGCCATCCTGGCGCTGGCCAAGCGGCCTGCTGCGTAAGACGCGCCTCTGTCGCGCAGGTCTGTTGATGTCACAGTCTGTGCAAGACACGTTTCCCGGATGTTCGAGGTCCATCGCTTTTCCCAGGCGTGATGCCATGCATCTCGCCTATCCTTTCGTATAACTAGACACTCCCTCCTGCACTGTCCACACTGCGCCCTGTGGCAGAGCTGCAATGGGGTCTCACGCCGTCCTTCGGCGCAGTGCGACCTGTGCCCTCGCAGCCCCGCTTCGTCCATCGATCCTTCTGGCCGGTAATGGCATCGTCCCGATCAGTCGGACGGCCATCCATGCATGCCTACCGTGTGCCGGAATCGGTCGGCTTCAATGACCCCTTGAGGAAAACAACAATGTCCACTTCCCTTCGCCAGATCCGCCCATGCTCGCTCACCCCACTGCTGCGTCCTCTCGCTGCTGCCGCCATGATATTCGCCATGGCCCAGGCAGCGCATGCCGAGGCGCCGATGCTGAAGAATCAGCCGGGTTTCTATCGCACCATGATCGGTGACATCGAAGTCACTGCACTGTCGGATGGCACCAACCATCTGCCAGCCGGCAAGATGCTCAAGGGGATCAGCAAGGAAGATCTGGACAAGCGCCTGCAGGCAGCTTTTGTCACTGATCCGGTGGAGACATCGGTCAATGCCTTCCTGGTCAACACGGGCAAGAAACTGATCCTGATCGACACCGGAGCCGGTGGCGTGCTCGATGCCGACAGTGGCCACCTGCTCACCAGCCTGAAAGCGGCAGGGTATCGCCCGGACCAGGTGGATGAGGTCTACCTGACCCACCTTCATCCCGACCACGAAGCCGGTCTCACGCACAAGGGCAAGCGCGTCTTCCCAAAGGCCGTCGTGCGGGCCGACAAGAAGGATGCCGACTACTGGCTCAACCCGGCCAACAAGGCCAAGGCCAGCGCCATCAATCAGGAGTTCTTCGAGGTCGCGGAGAAGTCCCTCAAGCCCTATATCGCGGCCGGCAAGTTCCGCCCCTTCGAGGGTGATGGCGAGCTGCAGCCGGGCGTGTCCAGCGTGGCCAACTACGGTCATACCCCTGGTCACAATGCCTACCTGGTCAGCAGCAAAGGCCAGCGCCTGTTGATCGTGGGCGACATGATCCATGTGGCGGCGGTACAGTTCCCGCAGCCGGATGTCACCATCGGTTTCGATACCGACGAACATGAAGCCATGGGCGATCGCCGCAAGGCGTTCGACGCGGTGGCAGATGCCCGGGAACTGATCGCGGCTGCTCACCTGTCCTTCCCCGGCATTGGACACATCGTCAAGGATGGCAGCGGGTATCGCTGGGTGCCGATCAACTACGCGCTGGCGCGCTGAGCGTATTGATCGTTGCGATGATGTGACCATCGACCAGAAGCGGCTGCCATCGGCGAGCCGCTTTTTGCTGTTGGCAACGTCTGCCAATAATTTCTACTTGCATCAATAAATCGCAGTCGGTATTATTCGGAATCATTCGGTTCCAAATATTCCATGAGCTTATCCCATCTCCCATCAGGACCAGGACGTCCGCGCGAATTCGAGATCGATGCCGCCGTCGAATCGGCGATGCAGGTCTTCTGGACGCGTGGTTACAACGGCACGTCGCTGGTCGACCTGATCGATGGCACTGGGCTGTCACGGGGCAGCCTGTACAAGGCTTTCGGCGATAAGCATGGCTTGTTTCTTTCCGCACTCGACCGCTATATTTCCCAGTCGCTGGTTCGTCTGCTCAGCACGCTGGAGCAGCCAGGATCGGCCAAAGCCGCGATACGGGAAACCCTGATGCGCCTGGCGGAAATGTCTTGCCGCAAAGAAGGGCGTCGCGGCTGCATGCTGGTCGCAACGGCGATGGAAATGGTGTCACACGACGATGATGTCGCCGAGCGAGTCAAGACCATGGTCGACCGTATCCGTCATGCGTATGCCAAAGCCATTGCGCGTGGGCAGGCCAGCGGGGAAATTCCCGCGCATCACGATCCACAAACCTTGGCAACCGTGATCGTCAGCCTGACTCACGGCATGCGCACGCTTGGAAAGGTAGGAGCAGTAGACAAGCAAATGACCGCTGTCGTCGAAACGGCGATGCGGCTGCTCGACTGAATTTTTTTTTCTCAATTTGGAACCTAACGGTTCATAATTAAATGAATACTCTCACTACCTCTTCGCACGCAGAGCATGTGCCCCATCCGCGTCGATGGCTGGCATTTGCCGTCTTGCTGGTGGGGGCCTTCCTGCCGCCGCTGGATTTCTTCATTGTCAATGTCGCACTGCCGTCGATCCGTACCGGCCTGGGTGCCGATCCTGCCGAGATGCAACTGGTGATATCCGGTTACGCCGCCGTGTATGCGGTGTTCCTGATCACCGGGGGACGGCTGGGAGACTTGTACGGGCGCAAGAGGGTGTTTCTCGCAGGTCTGGCGGGCTTCGGCCTGTCGTCGCTGCTCTGTGGTGTTGCGCCTACGCCCGCCATGCTGATCGCCGGCCGGCTGCTGCAAGGCTTGAGTGCGGCGATCATGGCGCCGCAGGGGCTGGCATCGATTCAGGCGCTGTTTCCCGAGCGGGAGAGGGCGCGGGCGCTGAGCATGTACGGTGCGACCATCGGACTGGCAGCGATTGCCGCCCAGGCGCTCGGTGGACTGCTGATTGCGGCCAATGTCGGCGATCTGCAATGGCGGATCATCTTCCTGATCAACCTGCCGCTCGTGGCGCTCGTGTTCCTCGGCGGAATTCCCCTGTTGCCGGACACGCGCAGTCCACATCCGGCGCGGCTGGACCGGATGGGCGTGCTGCTCTGTGCACTCTCGCTGGGCCTGCTGGTGGTACCACTGGTGAAAGGGCCTGAGGCCGGCTGGCCGTGGTGGACCTGTCTCATGCTGCTCGCCTCACCGGGGTTTGCCGCTGCGTTCTGGCGCTACGAGCGGTGGCTCACGGAGCGCGGTGGAACGCCGTTGGTCGCGCCTCAGTTGGCCGATGCACCTGGCCTGGTGCTGGGGATGATCGGAGTGTTGTTCTTCTATGTGGTCTCGGCCTTCTTTCTCACCTTCTCGATCTATCTACAGGGGGCGATTGGCATGAGCGCATTTGCGACCGGCTTGATGTTTGTGCCGTGCGGACTGGGCTTCCTGATCGGGCCCTTGACGACACCCGCCGCCGCGCGCCGGTTAGGACGCTGGACCCCGGTATTGGGGATGGCGCTGGAAGTCGTCGGCTGCCTGATTCTCAGTGCAGTGGTGGCTTCCACACCCGCTGCGCGGGCACCGGCACTGGCAGGCGTCGTGATCGCGCTCTCGCTGATCGGGTTCGGGCAAGGGATCGCCGTGCCCACGCTGGTGCGATCGGTCATCGATCTTGCGCCGGCCGGTGGTTCCGGCATGTTGGCCGGGATCGTGAATTCCGCTTTGCAAATCAGTGCGGCCCTGGGCGTGGCTGTCATCGGCAGCGTGTTCTTCAGTCTGGCGGGTTCCCGCCATACGCCATCGTCCCTGGCGCATGCCTTCAGCTGGGCGATGGTATGTGTCGCCGCCAGCCTGACGATCGCGGCGCTGTTGGTTGCCCGTGCATCGCGTTACCGTCGGTAGATGGTCACGGAAAAAATCTCCCACCACGCTCCACGAAGGCCAGAGCCAGACCGCAGCGCGGTCCCGCGCATCTTTGTAGCGATGCAATGTAAATGCTGTCCCACTTGATCACGATAGGAATCTCGATGTCTTCTCAATTTTTGAATCACGTCTCTGTTGTCACCGGCGGTTCGACCGGAATTGGTTTGGCGATCGCACAAGGCCTGCTTGCGCAGGGCGCCAAGCGGGTGTACGTGACAGGTCGCTCACGCAAGAGTCTTGACGAGGCCCTTAGTGTCCTGGCGGACTCAGCGGTGGCGGTGGTGTCCGACGTCTCCAGGCTTGCGGACCTGGAATATCTGAAAGCCGAAATCGAAAAGCGCGGTGACCGCCTCGATTCGATTTTCGCCAACGCCGGCATCTGCGAGAAACACCCCTTCGGGGCGACCGCCGAGGCGGATTACGACCGTACCTTCGATATCAACGTCAAGGGCGTGTTCTACACCGTGCAGACACTGCTCCCGCTGCTGTCGGATGGCGCTTCCGTGGTGCTGACATCCTCAATCTGTTCGAGCAACGGCATGGCTGAACTGAGCGTCTATAACGCCTCCAAGGCGGCAGTGCGGTCCTTCGCGCGCACCTGGACCAACGATCTGCGGGCACGCAAGATCCGCGTCAATGCGCTGAGTCCGGGATTTACGCGCACGCCGCTGATGGACAACAGCCTCAAGCTCGACCACGCGCAGATCGATAGCCTGAAAGAGTACGTTTCCCAGATCACCCCATTGGGTTACATGGCTGATCCGGCCGAGATTGCGAGTGCCGGGTTGTTCCTTGCGTCTCCAGATGCTCGTTACATTACCGGGATTGAACTGACGGTGGATGGAGGTCTTTCTCAGATCTGAGCATTCCAGCGTATGGCAGGGATCGGTAGATCTCTGCCGGTTGAAGTGTGGTGATCTCTCTTGTCGAATGGGATGGCTGCCGAGGAGATTCTTATTTTGAATTGATTCCATAAGAGATCGCTCGCGGTTTCAACTACTCAGCAATTCGGGAGAGAGACCTAAAGCTTTATTGGAGATGCATTTAAGAAAAATTCTTTAGAAGTTGTCACAGACGACATCGTCCAGCCGTCTTGGGAGTAGCGGGATTTCGACATTGAACCCGCTCAACCCAACTTCAAGGAAGAATTTATGAAACGTCCGAATTGGTTTCAAGTTTCCGGCGAGGGCGCCAAGGCGCTAGGCGCACTTCATCATTACGTAACGACCGGCACCGACTTGCCTGGTGAGTTGATACATCTGGTCTTCTTGAGGGTGTCACAGATCAATGGATGCGCGCATTGCATCGACATCCATACGCGCGACCTCATCAAAAGCGGGATGTCGGTCGATAAGGTGGTCCTGGTACCGGTGTGGGAGGAAGTGAGCTATCTGTTCTCCGACCAGGAAAGGGCTGCGCTCGCCTGGACCGAGGAAGTAACGCGTATCAGCGAAACGCATGCTTCGGATGGAGCATATGCGGCGGCACTTTCTGTCTTTGGTGAAAAAAATCTGGTCGAACTCACCATCGTGGTCGCCGCGATGAATGCCATTAATCGGATGGGAATCAGTTTTCGCATGAAGCCGCTGGCGAAGACTTAGTATTTGAGGGCGAAGGGCAGGCTTTTCATACCAGCATCGCCAAATAGAAAAAGGGTTTCGGGCGAATGCCTGGAACCCTTTATGCGCTGGTGCTGATGGGCCGAATCGAACCGTCGACCTGCTGATTACGAATCTGCGGGGAATATCATAAAAATCAATAGGTTAGATCATTTTTTGCTCCGCAATTCAGAAAATTAGCGGCCTGCAAGGCCAATTTGGATCTGGGTGGTTTTTGAATTGCTGAGCAGAATTTCCTTGGGTGTATGCGAATGTTTGCACCTCAACTCGCTGTCAGCAACGGCGCTCTCCGGCGCTCCTGCGTAAGCTCATGGATTCGTGGAACGCGCGCCAAAAACTTGTCCTGAGGGGCCTACTATCAGCAGGCGATGATTTTCCTTGACAACACGGAATGATCGGTCCAACATTGTTGGACCGATCATTCCAAGATCGATGAAAGTTGCCATCATGCCGTCCACTCCTGCTCTTAATTCCCTTTCCCGTATTGCCATCGCTGGCGCATCCGGCCGAGTTGGTACAGCCCTGGTTGCAGGTCTTGCTACCGAGGCGGTCAACGTAATTGCGTTGACCCGGATGCCGAAATCAAACCGTTTTCCGTCGCATATTGCTCAGGCTCTGGTCGACTTCGATAAGTCAGCCTCTCTGCAAGAAGCTCTAGAGGGTGTCGACCGGTTCTTCTTGGCGCAGGGCACCTCTCCGCGCCAGGTCGAAAATGAGATAGCGCTAATCGATGCTGCCATCGCCGCTGGTGTTAAGCATATCGTTAAATTGTCGGCAGCCAGTCTGCCAGCGAAACTACATCCTTTCGATTGGCACGCGCGGGTCGAGGCCTACCTAGTGTCGCGCGACATCGGCTACACCATACTTCGACCTACCACCTTCTTCGACACGCTAGTACGGGCTGGCAAGGCGGTCCAGGAGAACACTTGGGGTGGCTCTGCAGGTCAGGGCATCGTTAATTTAATCGATACGCGCGACGTCGCAGATGCCGCGAAAGCGGTGTTGCTTGAACCGGAAAGCACATACTGGCAACGCGCTTTCCATCTAACGGGGCCGCGCGCATGGTCGATGGACGAGGTCGCCAGGGAACTCACGCGGCTGCTCGGCAAGTCGGTAGCTTATACACAGCGCACTCCCACTGAGGAGCGTCAGCGTCTGCTGAACTCCGGCGTCAGCGAATTCGTGGTGGACCTGCTGGTTGGACTCGACCGTACTGTGCGCGAATCATCGCTACAGGAAGAAACTAACACGGTCCAACTGCTGACCGGTCACGCTCCAAGGCAATTGCCCGAGTGGTTGTCTGAGAACATCTCGCTGTTTGGTGGCGCCACGGTATCTTAGGTCGCTCGCGCGCTACGCCCGACCGGCCAGGATGCCATCGCGAGATCGATCATGCCGGATAGTGCTGCAGGTACTGCACCGACCTGTGGCAATGTCATGACCGCATGTAGTATGCCGAGGTAATACCAAGCTAGAGCATGACGGTCGGACGAAGCTGGCAGCTCGCCGTTGGATAGCGCCTTGCTGATAATCTGCTCTAATACAGCGTGCTGGCGCGCGACACCCGCTTCAACAGCAATTTGCGAGTCTTCCGGCAGAATCGCTATTTCGGTGCAACTACGCGCTAACAGACAGCCGTCCGGTCGTCTTGTTGCCGATGGTTTGGGTAAAAAGTCACGCAATACTGCTTCCATGCGCGCGCGCTCGCTCGCACGCTCTATGGCAAGCATGCGACGCAATACGCGTTCCGTGTATAAGGCAAGGACCTCGCGGAATAAATTGCCCTTATCTTGGAAGCGTTGATAGATGCTGGACCGCGATAACCCTGTTTCCGCAAGCAGATCGTTGATTGACGTTGCGGCATAACCACGTTGCCAAAATACTCTCATCGCCGCTTCAAGCACAGCACTTTCGTCATACTGGGGCTTACCGCTCATGTGATAGCACTCGTCTTAATGGAACATTCGTTCCATGATACTTGAAGCACTTAAAAATTGGAGCATGTACTAATTTGAGGTGTTGTATTTTGCAAAACGGAATGGCCAATCCTGAGGTGCTTATCACATCACTTGGTGCTCTTGTAATGACCCAGCGAAACCTGCTCACCTCAAGCAGCTAAGGCAAACGCCTCAGCCGGTGTCTTCATGCCCAGCGCCTGATGCGGCCGGCGGTGGTTATAGAAGCCGATCCAGTCACCAATGATGCGACTGGCGTGCTGCAATGTTTCGAAGCGATGTCGATGAGCGCATTGCTCCTTTAGGGTTCTGATGACGCGTTCGACCATGCCATTCTGCTGTGGGCAATGCAGCGTGATGAACTCTTGCTGAAGCCCGTAACTGCGGACCAACGCGGTGTAACTACGGCTGGTGAACACCAGGCCGTTATCGGAGCGCAGCAAGAACGGCGCCGTCACGCGACCCAGCGAGCCATAACGCGCGATCAGCGCTTGCTCCAACGCCGACTCAGCCGTCTTCGACTTGCCTGAACGCGACAGATGCCAGCCCAGTAATTCCCGCGTGTGGCAATCAATCACCAAGGCCAGCACCGCCCAGTCATCACGTCCTGTCCAGATCCGACACAGATCGGTTGCCCAGCGCTGGTCTGGTCCTGTGGCTACCGACGGCAAGGCTTTCACCCTGGGACGGAAACCATTGGGGCGCTTCTTGACCTGCCAGCCTTTGAGCTGGAAGATCCGCTGCACCGTGTTCTTATTGAACCCGAGCAGGCCAGCCACCGTGCGATAGCCGAAGGACGGCTCTTCCAGGATCATCTTGCGAATGGGTTCGGCAAAGCGCTCCTGCACCTTGGGCTCCGCCTTCACCGGCTTGTAGAAAGCACTGCGCCTGGCAATCCCAAACCACGCGCATATCTTGCTGACAGCCACATCGAAACCGTCTTGTTTGAGTCCCTGGCGGATGGTCTCGATTACTTGTCTTCCTCGCCCAGCAGGGACGCCAATTTTTTTCTGGCGCGCAGCTCCAGCATGGCTTCTCCGTAGGCTTCCTGGAGCTCCTTGAGTTGCCGCTCGTACTGTTCTCTCACATCCAGCGGCTTGGCACGCAGGGCGTTCTCCATCCCTTTGCGGCCTTCATCGACCCATTCTTCGATCTCGGATGGCGGGATATCAAACGACCGGCTAGCCTCGGCGACCGTCGTCTTTCCCTGGATGATTTCCATCACCAGCGCCGCTTTGCGCTTGGCCGTCCAACGCTTGAATTCTTCTTCCATGACCTTGCTCATTTTGATTTCCTTTTAGGATTATCTACTGAGCAGGTTTTCAGTGGGTCATTACATATACACAGTAACTTTTGTGAGGCACTGTTTCCGTTTTCATCGTATTAGTTCTCGTCTATCCCGCGCCCATCCCACCAGACAGCACCGAGTAGCCCATCCCGGCCCTTCAGTTCGCCGCCGCGCCACTGGCCTGCATATCACGCGCATCTTCAGGGCACTGCTCCAACCGTACCGAGGAAGAGTCCGCGCATGCGCAGATCTCCCTCGCGGGTAGGTGCCTTACTGTTGGTGAGCATGTCTTCGGTACCATTGTTGATCAGGAAGGTCACCTGCTGATCAAGATTTACTCCCTCGTTTTCGAGCCTCTAGCTGATGCCTTGCAGCGCCGCGACGCATCCACGCCGTCTGTCATGCCGCTTTTGGCGCATATACAAACAAGGTGCGGAAATTGCCTGGCCTTTTGCTGTTGCTGACCGCTGCGTTCACAGCGCTTCGATATGCCTCATCCGGCCCTCAGTAGTCTTGGGGCACAAAGTGGTGACTCGCAGAGGAATACGGTCTTCTGTGCCACATGCTGGGCCTGGGGACCGTGGCTCCCACTTTTCTGCAGCATTGTCCAATGGAGCAAGCGTAGCTTGGACAGTGGTTCGCCTTCGCCGAATCCCAGGTGCGGCGATGGCTGGCCTGCGGGGATGCAGCGCGACTGCAACGCTGGTCTGTCTTTTTCTCCTGACGCTTGATTGTCCTGACGTCGCCACGGCAAAGCTACTTGCCTCCTGTTGACGGCCGGAGGCGTGCAGCACGCTTGGGCCTCAGCAGTCGGGCCACCCGAGAGGGCGCATCATGGTTTCAATTTTCTGTGCGGACAAGCCGCCAAGCTTGGGGCGAACCAACCCTGAGGAAATAGGTTCGCCAGGAAATCTTCTATGACTACTGCGCAGTGCTGGATCAGTCCTCTCTTTCGCCGGATTAATCCGTCTCTTCGACTGCAGCGCAGTGGCCGCGAAACGGAGGCACTCTGACCTTGATCGTCAGGGTCTGGCGAGCGGGCATAGGATCCCCAGTGCGCTTTTAATAAATACAAAAACGATATTAATATATAAATATATACAAAAATATTTAATTTAAATTATAATCGATTAAAAAATACAGAACCTAATCGATCACGGACAGCCTTGCCTGGAGGGTTGCCCTAGGAGACTCTTGAAATGAAATGCAAGTACGTCCTGATGGCATCGGCCATCGCTTCGCTCGCCTGCGCGTCCGCAGTCCAGGCGCAATCTTCAGTAACTATCTATGGCGTGCTGGACGCATCCATCCAGACCGCTCATACCGGCACAGGCACCACGACCCGCCTGGATTCAAGCGCAGTGGCACCGTCGCGCATCGGCTTTCAGGGAGCGGAAGATCTGGGAGGAGGGCTGGCGGCGATATTCCGCCTGGAAAACGGCTTCAACCTGGATACCGGGAGCATCGCAGGCAATGGCGCGCTGTTCAATCGCGAGTCCTGGGTCGGATTGCGCGGCAGTCTGGGGCAGATACAGGCTGGCGTGAACTACAGCGCCTTGTTCACGACCTACGTGAATTATTCCCTGGGTGAGCTCAATACCCTGGGCTGGGGCAATGCCACCAACAACTTCGTGTATGTGCCGAGCGCACGCTTGTCCAACTCCGTGCGCTATGTCAGTCCCAGCATGGCTGGCGTGACCGTGCGCGCGGTCATGGCCTTCGGTACCGAAGGCGCGGCCCCGCGCACCATGGGCGATACCGTGTCACTGGGCAGCAACTACAAGAACGGCGCCTTTTCGGCTGACCTGGATTATCTGCAGCAGAAGTATGCCACCACCACCGCCACGACCTCCCCGGTGTACCTGGGCAAGTACTACCTGGCGGCGGCGTCCTATGACTTTGGTTTCATCAAACCGGCCGTGCTGTACCAGATTCACCGGGGCAGTCCCGATCCGGCCAGCGCAGTGTCGAGCACCTTTGCGAATCCGGACAACAACTTCTATGAGATCAACGCCACCATTCCGCGGATGGCAGGCGGCACCTTGTTGCTAAGTTTCGGCCAGTACCGGCGCCAGTCCAGCAGCAGCGGCAATGCATCTTCCTACGGGGTTCGGTATGACTACCGCTTGTCCAGACGCACGGGCTTGTATCTCGGCGTCTCGGAAATCCGCAATAACAGCAATGCAGCCTTCACGGTCAGCAATGCCGGCGGGCCTGGTGTGGCTACCACCGCTGGTTCGAACGTGTCCTCGTTCGTCGTCGGCATGGTGTCGACCTTCTGAAGCAATCGGTCTTGAGGAGTTGGGCGGCCTGGTGCAGGCCGCCTTTTCTATGGCTGATTTAAGCCTGTTCCTTCGTGAAGAGCGCCTTGTCTTCGAGGATGATGTTGGCGGTGGCGTTGTAATGGCGGGTCAGCAGGCGCACCACGGTGTCGGCCTCGCCAGCAAGGGCGGCCTCTACGATGTCCTTGTGTTCGGAATGCTCATGGCGCTTGGGGAAGACTTTGCGCACCGACAGCTGGCGATAGCGATAGAGCTGGTCCGCCAATTGCTCGCAGAACGCAATCAGCCAGCGCGAACCACAGCCGCCGATGAGCGCGCGGTGGAAGGCGCGGTGCAGCTTTTCCCATTCGCGGTTTTCTTCATAGTGATCCTCGGCCAGCGAGCGCGGGGTCTTGCTCAGACGGTGGAACGACAGCACCAGCTCCTCTTCCCACGCCACCGAAGCGGCCGCGATCGATTCGCGGACCGCGATCTCTTCCAGCCAGCAACGGGTCTTGGTGATTTCGGCCAGATCTTCCGCGCTGATGCTCTTGACCACGAAGCCGCGCTGGTCGCGCCTTTCCACCAAGCCGTCCGAGGTAAGCCGGTTGAGGGCTTCGCGCACTGGCGTGGGGCCGGCCTGATAAGTGTCGGAGAGGAACTCGATCTGCAGCTTGCGGCCCGGTTCCAGCTTGCCTGCCAGCAGGTCACTGCGCATGCGGTCGTACAGGTTGGTGGCCAGAGTGGCCAGGGCGGGCGAGGCCAGTGGCGTGACCGACGCACTCGCGGCGGGCGGACTTTTTTCTTCGGTGGATAGGGCGTTTCTGATTTTTGGCATGGTCGCGAGGGACTGCAGGTGAGTTCTCGCGAGTATAGCGCATTCATCTCAAAAATCAGGCTTATCTATCAAAAGCCATCGTCTCTGAAAGAATATATATATTTTCTTGTATTTGTTTTTTTTGTATATATAATCACCTCCTACCAACAACGCAAAAGAGAAGAGACATGTCCCAACTGACCCTGGCCCAGGCCAAGCAGATCATTGCGGCCGCCCTGGCCGATGCCCGTGAACGCAATACCAAGCCCATGGGCGTAGTGGTGCTCGACGCCGGCGGCCACCTGAAGGCGGCCGAGCGCGAAGACGGCGCCACCATGTTCCGCATCGACATTGCCCAGGGCAAGGCTTGGGCTGCCGTGGCGATGGGGGTGAACAGCCGCAACCTGGTCAAGCGCGCGGCCGACAATCCCTCTTTCTTCGCGGCGCTGTCCACCACCGGTCAAGGCAAGTTCATTCCCCAGGTCGGTGCCGTGCTCATCGTCGATGAGGCCGGTGCCGTCATCGGTGCGGTTGGCGCCAGCGGCGACACTGGCGATCAGGACGAGGCGATCTGCATCGAAGGCGTCAAAGCCACCGGCCTGAAGATCGCTGCCTGAGCGCATCATGACCGAGCACAATACGCTACGGCCGGTGGTCCGATGCGCCTGCGGCGTGGATATCCACGCCCACGTGGTGCCGCACGCTTTTCCGCGCTATCTCGGCAGTGTCGCACCGGCCCAGTGGCCCGCCATGGCGCCGGCCCACGCCTGCCATCAGCACGTGATGATCTCTGGAAAAATCTACCGCACCGTCTCGGATCGCTGCTGGGATGTGCCCAAGCGGCTGGTCGACTTGGACGAATGTGGACTCCAGGTACAGGCCATTTCGCCCATGCCCGAGTTGCTGTCCTACTGGATGGAGGCGGCGCCGGCACAGCAGCTGCTGCGCTACATCAATGAAGAGATGGGGCAGATGGTGAATCACTCCGGCGGCCGCTTGGTCGCTCTTGGGGCAGTGCCCTTGCAGGACGTGGACCTGGCCATTGCCGAATTGCGCTACCTGGTCGAGGAACTCGGATTTGCCGGTGTCGAGCTGGGCAGCAATATCAATGGCAGGCCCATTGGCGATCCGGTACTGGCGCCTTTCTTCGAAGCGGCCCATGCGCTGGATGCTGCCATCTTCGTGCACGCGGTCAAGCCGGTGGGCATGGACCGCCTGGTCGGGCCGGCCCAATTGCAGCAGGTCCTGGCTTATCCCAGCGATGTCGGCCTGGCGGCGGCTTCGGTGATCACCTCGGGTTTGCTGGCACGCTATCCCGGCCTGAAGCTGGCTTTTAGCCATGGCGGTGGCACCCTGGCCAGCCTGTTGCCCCGGCTGAGCCAGGCGCACCAGGTCTTCCCGGCACTGGCCGAGAGCATGGCCGCGCCGCGCGAAGTGGCGCGCCAGCTGTATTACGACACCCTGGTCTTCGATGCGCCGACCTTGCGCCACCTGGCCGATACCTTTGGCGTGGAGGGCATGATGATCGGCACCGACTATCCCTTTGCCTTCCGCGACAAGTCACCCGTGGACAGCGTGCAGCAAGCCTTCGCTGATCCCGATGTGCGGGAAAAAATATTACACCTGAATGCCATGCGTTTCCTTGGCATCCAGCGCCACTGAATCCTCAGAACCTGAGCAAGGAGCTTTCATGTCCTCATCCCCTCTGTCCGCATTGCGCAGTATCGCCATCGGCGTGACCCAGCTGGAAGCAGCGGAAAAGTTCTACACCGATATCTGGCACCTGCAGGTCGCCGCGCGCACGCCCGATGCGGTCTATCTGCGCGGCACCGGCGCGGCGCACCATATCCTGGCCCTGCATCGCAGTACCATCCCCGACGTGCGCAGCGTTACCTTCCGCGTGGCCGCTGCCGAGGATCTGGCGCGCGTCGCCGAGGCGATACCACGTGAGGGTGGCAAGCTGCTGCAGCCCGTGGGGCCGGTCGACGAGCCGGGAGGCGGCGTCGGCATCCTGATCCAGGACCCGCAGGGGCGGGTGCTGCGCCTGGTTCATGGGGATGTCCTGCACGCCGATACCGCAGAGCGCGCCGACTCACCCATTCGCATTACCCATACCGTCTTCAACAGCAAGGACGTCGCCTTGGCGCAGGCATTCTATGAGCGCGCGCTTGGCTTCAAGCTTTCCGACCGCACCCGCGCCATGGCCTTCATGCGCTGCAGCAGCGATCATCACAGCGTCGCGCTGGCTGATGCCGCCGAAAACACCCTCAATCACATTGCCTTTGTGATGCCCGATCTCGATGCGGTCATGCGCGGTGCCGGCCGCATGCGCGACGCCGGCTATCCCATCGAGTGGGGCGTAGGACGCCATGGGCCGGGCAACAATGCCTTCGCGTACTTCATCGGTCCCTCCGACTTCGTCATCGAATATACCGCCGAGATCCTGCAGGTGGATGACAGCTACAAGGTCGGCGGACCGGACGACTGGACCTGGCCGCCCGGACGCGTGGACCAGTGGGGCGTGTCGCCGCCGCCCTCCGACAAGATCAAGTTCGCACAGAAACAGATCCGCTTTGCCGACGTATCGGCCAACTGACAGGTAGTCCATTCTTCAACAGGAGCATCCAGTGAAATTCGTCACCTTCCACACTGTACAAGGGCCCCGACTGGGCGTCGTCCATGGCAGCCAGGTCATCGACATCCATGCCAGCAATCCGGCCGTACCCTCCGATATCCGCGCGGCCCTGCGTGCAGGCGTTGACCTGGTGGCTGTGGCGCAAGCTTTGATTGACCAGGAAGCCGGCCATCGCCTGCCGCTGGCCGACATCCGCTATGCCCCCGTGGTGCCTGAACCCGGCAAGACCATCTGCCTGGGCTTGAACTATTACGATCACGCCGCCGAGAGTGGACGCGAGAAGCCGGTCTATCCCTGGTTCTTCCTGCGTGCCACCAGCTCGCTGCTGGCGCACCAGGAAAAGGCCTGGGCGCCCAAGGTCTCCGAACGTTTCGACTATGAAGCCGAAGTGGCCGTGGTGATCGGCAAGACCACCGGCCGCCACGTGCGCCAGGAAGATGCGCTGTCTTACGTCTTCGGTTACGCCGCATTCAACGACATGTCGGTACGCGACTACCAGAAGAAGACGCCGCAATGGACCATCGGCAAGAACTTCGACAAGACTGGCGCCTTCGGCCCCTTCCTGGTCTCTGCCGACGAACTGCCGCCCGGCGCCGAAGGATTGTCCATCCAGTGCCGCCTGAATGGCAAAGTGATGCAGGACGCCAATACCCGCGACATGATCTGGAACGTGGCCGAGACCATCGCGCTGCTGACCGAATGCGTGACCCTGGAACCGGGCGACGTCATCATCATGGGCACGCCAGCCGGCGTGGGCCAGTCGCGTACGCCCCCGGTATGGATGAAGCAGGGCGACAAGGTGGAAATCGAGATCGAGAACATCGGTCTGCTGGTCAACACTATCGGCGCTGAAGGTGAAGTGGCATGAAGTCGCACTATGACGTCATCGTGGTCGGCTTCGGACCGTCCGGTGCGGTCGCGGCGGCATTGCTGGGCCAGGCCAGGTTCAATGTGCTGGTCATCGACAAGCTGCACCATGTCTATGAGAAACCGCGTGCCATTGCGCTGGATCACGAAATCATGCGCGTATTCCAGCAGCTTGGCGTAGCCGAGGCGGTGGCCGAACATACCGAGCCCTTCACGCCATCTGAGTACTACGGCGTCGATGGTGACCTGATCAAGCGCCTGGCCGTGGTCGAGCCGCCGTTCCCGCTAGGCTACGCACCGTCCATGGTGTTCACCCAGCCGTCGGTGGAGCGCATCCTGCGCGAGCGCGTGGCCGCCATTGATCAGATCGACGTGGCCACCGGTGTGGAATTCATCAGCCTTTCGCAGAATGACGCCAGCGTGACGATCGAAGTGCGCGACGAACTGGGCGCTGCCCACACCGTCAGCGCCCGATACCTGATCGGCTGCGACGGTGCCTCCAGCAATGTGCGGGCGGCCGCCGGGATTGAACTGGAAGACCTGGACTTCGACGAACCCTGGCTGGTGGTGGACGTGCTGGTCAATGAACGTGGCCTGGCCAAGCTGCCCAAGACCAGCGTGCAATTCTGCGAGCCGCAGCGCCCCAGCAGCTATGTGATCGGCCCCGGCAATCACCGCCGTTGGGAAATCTCGCTGCTGGAAGGCGAGGACCCGAAATACATGGCCACGGAAGAAGGCGCCTGGAGCGTGCTCAAGCGCTGGATCACGCCCGAAGATGCCACGCTCTGGCGCCAGGCCAGCTATCGCTTCCACGCGCTGGTGGCCAAGCAATGGCACAGCGGCCGCGTCTTCATCGCCGGCGATGCTGCCCACCAGCAGCCGCCGTTCCTGGGCCAGGGCATGTGCCAGGGCATTCGCGATGTCACCAATCTGGTCTGGAAGCTGAAGCTGGTCATGGCCAACGCTGCCGATGCCGGCTTGCTGGATTCGTATGGCCAGGAACGCGGAGCACATGTGCGTGCGCTGACCGGCCGCATCAAGGAGATCGGAAAATTGATCTGCGAACGCGATGTGGACGCCGCCAGGGCACGCGATGCACGCCTGATCGCCGCCGACGGCGGGACCATCAAGACGGTACCGCGCCAGAACATCATTCCTCCCCTAGAAACCGGATTGCTGTCGCCGCAGCCGCATATAGCCATCGGTAGCCTGTTCCCGCAGCCGACGCTGGTGGTCAATGGCGAAGAGGTATTGATGGATGCCGTGTGTGGCAGTGGCTGGCGCATCGTCCTGAATGCTGGGCAGATCCAGATCGATACCGAACTGCTGGAACAGGCACGTGCACTGGGCGCCCAACTGGTCCCGATCGGCGCACAGGGCCAGGCGTATCGTGAACGCGATGGCGTGATGGCAAATTGGTTTGCCCGACATGGCGTGCAGGCCGCGCTGGTGCGTCCCGACAATTATGTCTATGGCGTCGCCAGCGACATCGCCGGTGCCCAGGCGCTGGTTGAGGGTGTGCGGCAACGTTTGGCGGGAGTATTGGCCGAAGCCTGAATCCCGTCGCAAGAACCTCAACCCCCCAGAAGAGGGCAGCAAGCCCCCGGGGGAGGAAAACCAGTCATGGATATGACCCGCTGCACCTGGATTTCCCCAATCATGGAGACAACAAATGAGTACTAGCATCAATCCACTTGAAGAGGTGGGGAGTGCGCCCATCGGCAAGTTCCACTGGACCTTCGGCATCCTGATCGGTTTCGTCATGCTGTTCGATGGCTATGACCTCTTCAACGCCGCCTATGTCATCCCCCTGGTCGCCAAGACCTGGAAACCCGATCCCACCACCATCGGCATCATGCTCTCCAGCGGTATCGTGGGCCTGTCGCTGGGCTCGGTGCTGCAAGGTCTGCTGGCCGACCGCTTCGGCCGGCGTAAGGTGCTGCTGTGGGCGCTGTTCCTGCTGACGGCCTGCAACCTCTGCCTGGCCGCGCTGGTGAATTCGCCGCTGAGCTTCGCCGTCAGCCGCATGGTGCTGGGGACCGCGCTGGGCATGATCACGCCCCTGGTCATTACCTATATCAACGAGTGGGCACCTAAGAAGAAATCCAATACCTTTACAATCTGGACGTTCCAGGTGGGCTTCTCCATCGGCGGCATCCTGGCCGGCGTGATCGGCATCACCATGGGACAGCAACTGGGATGGCAATCGATCTACGTGGTTGGCAGT
Organism: Herbaspirillum sp. VT-16-41; assembly: GCF_001994935.1. Classification (NCBI taxonomy): domain Bacteria; kingdom Pseudomonadati; phylum Pseudomonadota; class Betaproteobacteria; order Burkholderiales; family Oxalobacteraceae; genus Herbaspirillum; species Herbaspirillum sp. VT-16-41. The sequence goes on along the minus strand of NZ_MUXB01000121.1, from coordinate 21,578 downwards.
GCATCCCTGCTGGTAGCCATCTATGCCTACTACCGGCTGCCCGAATCCATCCAGTACCTGGCGGTACGTGAAGATCATGAAAACATCCGCAAGCTGCTGATATCGCTGCGCCCCGAACGCACCGAGCTCTATCGCAATGCCAGCTTCACCCGCATTCGCTCGGAAGAAAAGCGCGGTTCGATCAAGACCTTGCTGGCGCCGGCCTATCGACGCGCTACCTTGATCAACTGGGTGGCGGGTTTCCTCAGCCTGTTCTGTATCCATGGACTGACCGGCTGGCTCCCTTCCATGGTTATCCAGCGTGGCGAGGCGATTTCCTCCGCGTTCGGCTACGGTTCGCTGATCATGTTGGCGTCGCTGTTCGGTGGCGTGTCAAGTGGCTGGTTCGCTGACCGGGTGGGCAGCCGCGTCAGGGCGATGGTGGTTTGGTACGTCGCCGCGGCCATTGCCATGGTGGCGCTGGCGATGTTCTCCGAACGATACATGATGATCGTGTTCGTGGCGGCGGCTGGCTTCTTCGTCTTCGGCGCGCAGGCGGTACTGAACAACTTCCAGGTCATGTCCTACCCGACTGAAGTACGTGGAACGGGCATGGGCATTGCCGTCGGTATCAACCGTGTCGGCGGGATCATGGGGCCTTTTCTCATCGGCCTCTTGCACACGATCAGTCCGGATCCCTCTGTAACGTTTTCCGGCCTGGCAGTGGCGCTGATGCTGGCTGCACTGTTTGTCTCTCTCTCCAAGCGGACTGATCCGCAGACGCTAATCGCGGGCAAAACCAATTCGGCACCGGCCAAATAAGCGCCGTTGCCTGCTGAAGTGCTCCGAAAGAAGGGCTGTGCAGTTTTGACCAGGGCAGTACCTGAGGCGATTTCTCCTGGAGGGATCGCCTCTTTTTTTGAGATGAAATTTGGCTGCTGCATCGAAAACAGGTGTGTTCCTAGCTTCATTCATGAGTTGGTACAGCCGCCGATCAATCTCTCAAATTCAAATGTTGCCTCCAATAATGGTAATTGCCGGGTCAGATTTCTCATTCGACTTTTGGATAATGAACGAGTGCAGGGGAGATAGATGATGAGAAATATAACAATTGGCGGTCGTCTAGCGGCAGGGTTCGCCGGTATCTTGTTGCTGATGGCTGTCATCACCGGTATGGGAGTCTGGCGGCTACAGGTGGCGGGTGAGCTCAACGACGCTATTGTCAACGACGCCTTGAGGAAGGAACGCCTGGTGAATGTCGCGTATAAATCCGTCGAAATCGGTGTAGGACACACGATCGCTGCCGCAAAGAATCCTGATCGGCTGCAACAAAATTACTACAAGGAATTGCTGGTCGCCATCATCAAAAGGAATAACGAGTTGTTCAAGCAGATTAACGACCTGATTACCGACGAAGCGGGTCAAGCGGCCCTCAAAGACATCGCTGAGAAACGAAAGATTCTGCTCGCTGCCAATACTGCCGTATTCAAGGAAAAGGATGCCGGCAATGAAGCGGCTGCTACAAAAATTGTCGATGAACAGTTACTGTCTGCGTCCAAGACTTTCCTCGCAGCGATGGGAAACCTCGCCAGCATGCAGAACGAGCGCATAGAAAAGATGACCAGTGAGGCGCGCGCGCTTTTCCAGACGACCAGAATGGTTATGCTTTCCCTGGGTATTGCCGCGATCATTGTGGGGATGACCTTGGCCACCCTGATTACTCGTTCGATTACCCGTCCTCTAAAGCAAGCAGTGTCCCTGGCCAACCAGGTCGCAGTGGGTCATCTGGACTGTCACGTCGATATTCATGGCAACGATGAAGCCGGGCAGTTGATGCAGGCACTCAAGGGAATGAATACGAATTTGAGCAATATTGTCAAAAAAGTGCGCAACAGTACCCATACAATTGCCGCTGCCTCTACCGAAATAGCCCAGGGCAATCTTGACTTATCTGACCGTACTGAGCAGCAGGCTAGTTCGCTGGAAGAAACCGCGTCGGCGATGGAAGAGCTCACCGCGACAGTGAAACAGAACGCCAACAATGCGGTACAAGCTGATCAGATGGTAGGTAAAGCCGCGAAGGTCGCGCAAGAAAGCGGCGAGCTGGTTGCCGAGGTGGTTACGACGATGCGACTGATCAACGATTCCTCACGAAAGATCGTCGATATCATCACGGTCATCGACGGCATCGCTTTCCAGACCAATATCCTGGCCCTCAACGCGGCGGTGGAGGCGGCCCGTGCTGGTGAGCAAGGACGGGGCTTTGCGGTGGTGGCTTCGGAGGTGCGCTCCCTGGCGCAGCGTTCGGCCGGTGCAGCAAAGGAAATCAAAGCCTTGATCGAAGACTCGGTGTCCAAGGTCGAAGTCGGTAGCAAGCTGGTTGAACGGGCGGGCGTCACGATGGACGAGGTGGTTTCCAGCGTGCGAAACGTAACGACGATCGTGTCGGAGATTACATCCGCATCCGTAGAGCAGAGCGACGGTATTGAACAAGTTAATCAGGCTATTGCGCTCATGGATGAATCGACGCAGCAAAACGCTGCACTGGTAGAGCAAGCCGCCGCTGCCACCAAGGCCATGCAAGTAGAAGCGAGGATCCTAGCCGAGGCTGTCAGTGTGTTTCGTGTCGGCTAGGATAATGAATCAGTCAAACCTCTGTTTCACTGGTATCTTCAAGCGGTCATGGCGCGAAGCAGGCGCAGCACTCTGCGTCGTCGCCTATTCGCCCGTCATGTGGACCGTTCCCTGACAAGCTAGATCAAGCTTGACGGTTTTTGGATCTGGGCGCCGCGCTGCATGTCAGTCGCGGGCGATCAGACTCTATTTCCGTCAACGGTGACACCAATTGCGAAGTGCTAAACGACCGCACGGCAAGCTGATGATATTGGCTCGTACCTTGCCGCTTCCAGGCGATCTCTTCGTCGCGCAACATGCGTATGACGGAAGCTGGCGTGCCCATCACCAAGCTGCGCGGCGGGATCACCAATCCCGCCTTCACAAATGCGCAGGCCGCGACGATGCTGGATTCCCCGATAACGGCGTCGTCCATCACAACCGCGTTCATTCCCACCAGCGCGTCGCGCCCAACGTAGCATCCATGTAGTACGGCACCGTGGCCGATATGGCCGTCCACCTCTATGACGGTCTCGCCGTCATAGAAACCATGCAGCACGCAGGTGTCCTGCACGTTGACGCCATCGTGCAGAATGATGCGACCGAAATCGCCGCGCAACGCGGCCAGCGGGCCAACGTAGCAACGCGGGCCGACCACTACGTCACCGATCAGCACTGCGGAGGGATGGACGTAGGCGCTGGGGTGCACCACGGGGGTGATACCGTCGATGCTGTAGACCTTGAGTTCTTCTTTGTGCATGGCAGTTCCCAAAGGGTGTTTAGATCAGGCGCGAATGCAGGCCGTCGCATCCTGCGGCGTGGTAGTGGTGGGGCGATGTTGGTGCGTCTGCAGCACCGGTGCGCCATTCCTAATGCAGGTCATCTCAGCCAGGATCGACACCGCGATCTCGGGCGGTGTACGTGCGCCGATGTACATGCCCACCGGACCGTGCAGTCGGGCAATTTCGGCCTCGGTGATGTCGAACAGTGCCAGCCGCGCCCGGCGCTTGGCGTTGTTACCGCGCGAGCCAATGGCGCCGATGTAGAAGGCCGGCGATTTCAGTGCCTCCAGCAGGGCCATGTCGTCCAGTTTGGGGTCGTGGGTGAGGGTGAGCACGGCACTGTGAGCGTCGAGTTCGAGCCGGATTAGCAAGTCGTCGGGCATCTCGCGCGACAGCTGTACGCCGGCGATGTCCCATTCTTTCAGGTATTCCTCGCGCGGGTCACAGACTACGATTTCATAATCCAGCATGCCGGCCATCTGCGCCACGCAGCTCGACAGCTGGCCGGCGCCGATGAGGATGAGCCGGTAACGCGGCCCGTGGGCGGTGACCAGCGTGTGTTCGTCATGCTGCAGCAGGGTATCGGGCATGCCGCGTTCGAGCTGCACCTCGCCGTTGGCCAGCGTCAGGCGGCGGGTGACCAGGCCTTGCTTCTCGACGTAGGCGATCAGCTGGCGCAGCCTGGATTTGTCCGTCACGCGTTCGATCACCAATTGCAGCGTGCCGCCGCAGGGCAGTCCAAAGCGATGCGCCTCGTCGGCGGACAGACCATAGGTCAGTGTGCGGGTCGGCAGCTCGCCGGCCTCGCGCTGGTAATGCCCGGTCTGCACCTGGTGGATCAGATCGTCCTCGATGCAGCCGCCCGAGATCGAGCCGCGAACGTGGCCGTCGCCGCGCATCACCATCATCGAGCCCACCGGGCGCGGTGCCGAACCCCAGGTCCGTACCACCGTCGCCAGTAGCGTGTACGCGCCGCTTTCCGACCAGGCGATCGCCGTCTTCAATACGTCCAGATCAATGCTGTTCATGTCTCTCTTCCAATGCGTCGCAGGGACAAGGTGTCGCGGCCGAGCGGCTTACCAGGTTTGCTGAAGGAGCGGTCTATTTTTTGCAAAACAGTCTATTTATGAAATTTCACTTCAACAAGATCGAAAAGCCGGGAAAGCCGCCATGAACTTCCCTATATTGCCGAAATTTCGATGATTACATCGTAGTTGCAAAGTCTATTTTGCGTGTGTATAGTCTACTTATGCAAGTTAAAAATGAAGCAGAATTGATGGAAGAGACAATCTCTCCCGATTTTTGGAGGAAAGACAGTGCGGACCTTTGAATTCCAATCCCCGCGTTCCAGCCTGGTCGGTTCGGGTGTGTCGGCGCGCTTGGGCGAGCTGTTCAAGAAGCTGGATTGCCGTGCGGTACTGATCGTCACTGATGCTGGCGTGGAAAGGGCCGGTCTGCTGAAGGCGGCGCAACGCGGCCTGGAAGATGCCGGCGTGGCCTGGCAGGTGTTCAGCCGGGTCGAGGCCGACCCGGCGGAGGCAATCATCCTGGAGGCGGTGCTCCATGCCCGGCAGGCGCGGGTGGATGGAGTGCTCGGCCTTGGCGGCGGCAGTTCGATGGATGTGGCCAAGCTGGTTGCGCTGCTGGCGCTCGGCCAGGAGCAACTGTCCGATATCTATGGCGTGGGCAACATCAAGGGAAAGCGGCTGCCGCTGATCCTGGCGCCGACCACCGCCGGCACCGGCTCGGAAGTCACCCCGATCTCGATTGTCACCACTGGCGAAGGAGAGAAGAAGGGCGTGGTGTCGCCGGTGCTGATCCCCGACTGGGCGGTGCTCGACGCCGAGCTTACCATCGGTCTGCCACCGCACGTGACGGCGGCCACCGGTATTGACGCCATGGTGCACGCCATCGAGGCGTTCACCAGCAAGCGTCTGAAGAACCCGGTCTCGGACAGCCTGGCCAAGGAAGGGCTGTCATTGCTGGCGGCCAACATCCACGAGGCCTGCCGCAACGGCGGCAACATCGACGCGCGCCAGAACATGTTGCTGGGCGCAATGCTGGCCGGGATGGCATTCTCCAATGCACCGGTGGCGGCGGTGCATGCGTTGGCCTATCCGGTGGGGGCGCGCTTTCATGTGCCGCACGGATTGTCCAATTCGCTGGTGCTACCAGCGGTGATGCGCTTCAACAATCAGGCCGCGCAAGATCAATATGCCACGCTGGCCGAGATCGTCACGCCGGGCCTGACCGGGTCGTCGGCGGAGAAAGCCGGGTCTTTGGTGCGCCGGCTGGAGGCGCTGCCGCGCGAACTCGGCTTGCAGACACGTCTGCGTGACGTTGGCATTGCCGAAGGCGACCTGCGCCAGCTATCTGAAGACGCGATGAAGCAGACTCGTCTGCTGGTCAACAACCCACGCGAGGTCACCTATGAAGACGCGCTGGCCATCTACGCGGAGGTGCTGTGAGTACTCCTCGCCCCAAGCCCGATACACGCAGCCAATATGCGGTGTTTCATACGCTGCAGACGCGCTGGATGGATAACGATGTCTATGGCCACGTCAACAATGTCGTCTATTACTCCTACTTCGACACCGCCGTAAACCAGTACCTGATCGCCGAGGGTGCGCTCGACCTGGTGCATTCGGATGTGGTCGGTTTGGTGGTGGAGACGCAGTGCAGGTACTTCAGTTCGGTAGCCTTTCCGGACCTGGTGCACGTGGGCGTGCGAGTGGCTCACATCGGCAACAGCAGTGTGCGCTACGAGCTGGCCATCTTCAAGAACGACGAGCAGAGCGCCTCAGCGCAGGGTCATTTCGTGCACGTCTACGTAGACCGCGCCAGCAACCGGCCCGCGCCGTTGCCGGCGGTGTTTCGCAGCGCGGTGGAGAAGCTGTGCGTGAACGCCGGCTGAGGCAGCCTGGAATTGTCTGACCTTATAACAACAGCGACCAGCAGCGATTGGCTGTGATCGACAACAAGCAGGGACGTGATATGGAGATGCAAGACGAAATTCATCTGGATGCCACGCGCGAAGCCGTGTGGAAGGCGCTCAATGATCCCGAGGTGCTCAAGGCCTGCATCCCCGGCTGCGAAACACTGGATATGGTTTCTCATACCGAGTTCGAGGCGCTGGTGGTGGTCAAGGTCGGCCCGATCCGCGCCAAGTTCGCCGGCAGTGTGACGCTGTCCGAGATCAACGCGCCGGTCAGCTATCGCCTCACTGGCGAAGGCAAGGGCGGCGTGGCCGGGTTTGCCAAGGCCGACATCACGGTCAGCCTGGAAGAGGAGCGGCCGTCGTTGACCCGACTGAAGTACGGTGTCACCGCCAACATCGGCGGCAAGATCGCCCAGCTTGGCTCGCGCATGATTGAGGCCACCTCACGCAAGATGGCGGACCAGTTCTTCGAGCGCTTCAATGGCCTCTTCACCGATGGCGGGTCCAGCGACCAGTCTGCGCAACAAGCGTATAGCCCGCTTCCAAGCGCCACCCTGGACCCGGTCGCGGCCGCGCTGCCAAAGGCGGCGATCACGGCTGCTTCTGCTCCCGCGCCGATATCGGCAGCGGCTCCTGCCTTGCAACCGGCAACATCCGCAGCCACCCACGTCCCCACCTCGACTGGCGACGGCGATGTATCGAGCGCAACCGTGGCGCTGGTCTCAAGCCAATACATCACGGTCAACCTGATCGATGTCAGCGCCGAGGACGATATCGTCGCGGTTGCCAAGTCCGCGCCGGCCAGTCCGGCTCGCCAGACGGGATTCCTGGCCCGGATATTCGGCGGTGGCACGGGCGAGGCGCCGGCTAAGGTCGCCACGCCTGCTGCCAAGAAGGGGGGCGCCAAGGCCCGACATAAGGCTGCGCTGGTGACGCTGAATCGTCCTGAGCAACGCAATGCGGTGTCGCTGGCGATGTGGCGCAACCTCGAAAACATCTTCACCGAGCTCGGACGCGATCCCAACGTACGCGCCATCATTCTCACCGGCGCGGGTGGCAACTTCAGCGCTGGCGCCGATATCTCCGAGTTCGGCCGGGTGCGGGCCACGGTGGAGCAGGGAACCGAATACGAGGTCGCGGTGGATCGCTGCTGCGACGCCATCGCCGCCAGCCCCAAACCGACCATCGCCGTCATCGACGGCTACTGCATGGGCGGCGCCTGCAATATCGCAATGTCGTGTGATTTTCGCTTTGCCCGCAGCGACGCCAAGTTCGGGATCCCGGCCGCGCGCCTGTCCATCGTCTACGGTGTGCGCGGCACCCAGCGCCTGCTGGCGCTGGTGGGAGTGTCCAACGCCAAGCGCATCTTCTACACGGCACAGACCTACGGCGCCGAGGAAGGGCAAGCGATGGGCTTCTTTGACCGCGTGGCGGCCGACCCGCTGCGCTCTGCCAAGGCCTTCGCCGGTGTCATGGCCGACAACGCGCCGCTGACTATCAGCGGCAGCAAGGTGTTGCTCAACGGCCTGGCGATGGGCCCGGGCGGCCTGGCCGAACGCGATGCCAACCAGGTCATCGAGCGCGCCGTGGCCAGCGAGGACTACCGCAATGCTACCGAGGCCTTCAAGCAGAAGCGTCGGCCGGTGTTTGCAGGACGTTGAGGTTGGAACACGAATCGTGAAACCGCCCAAATTCGATTACATCCAGCCCGCGACGATCGAGGAAGCGATTGAGGCGCTGGCGGCCGCCGACGGCGGCGGCAAGGTCATCGCCGGCGGCCAGAGCCTGATGCCGATGATGAACTTCCGGCTGTTGAGCCCGACCATCCTGGTCGACATCAACCGCATCGAGGCACTCTCGAAGTTCGAGGAGCGCGAGGATGGTCTGGTGGTCGGCGCCTTGACGCGTCACCGCGTGATGGAAACCTCGGAGGTGGTAAAGCGCCGCTTTCCGGTGATCAATGCCGCCATGGCGCACGTGGCCCACCTGGCCATCCGCAATCGCGGCACCATCGGCGGCAGCATTACTCACGCAGACGGCGCCGCCGAGCTGCCGATGATGATGATGCTGCTCGAGACCCGCATCACCATGGCTTCGCCACGCGGCATCCGGACGGTCGATGCCGAGCAATTCTTCGTCGGCGCGCTGACCTCGGCGGTGGAAGATGATGAACTGGTCACCGAGATCTTTATCCCCGACCTTGCCGAGGGCCACGGCTGGGCGTTCGAGGAGGTGGCGCGGCGCTCGGGCGACTTCGCTCTGGCGGCAGTGGCAATCATCATGGTGGTGGAGGACGGCAAGGTGGCCGAGGCGCGCGTGGGTGTGATGGGCGTGGGTGAGACGCCGATGCGCCTGTTCGACGTCGAGACCGTACTGTGGGGCGAAGCCTTGAGCGACGACCTGGTCGATGCCGCGGTCGCCGCCGCGCGCGAGGCGGTCAGCCCGATGACCGACCTGCACGCCTCTGGCGAATATCGACGCCATCTGCTGGGCGTGCTGGTCAAGCGTGCGCTGCACGCCGCGTGGAAGCGCGCCAACGGAGAGCAAGTGCGGCAGCTGCTGCCGGGAGAGAGCGTCCATGAACACTAAAGTCAATATCAATGTCCGCGTCAATGGCGTGAACTATGAGCGCGACGTCGAGCCGCGCACCCTGTTGTCGGATTTCCTGCGCCATACGTTGAATCTGACCGGCACCCACGTCGGCTGCGAACAAGGTGTGTGCGGTGCTTGCACCATCATGGTCAACGGCGACAGCGTGCGCGCCTGCCTGATGCTGGCGGCGCAGACCGACGGCTTTGACATCCAGACCGTCGAAGGCCTGGGTCGGGTCGACCAGCTCAATCCGCTGCAGGAGGCTTTCCAAACGTGCCACGGCCTGCAGTGCGGCTTCTGCACGCCGGGCATGTTGATGACCTGCACCGACATGCTCAACAAATACCCGCTCGAAAGCGACCATGAGATTCGCGAAGGGCTCTCGGGCAACCTGTGCCGCTGCACCGGCTACGTCCACATCGTCGATGCCGTGAAGATGGCCAAGCGCAGCCACGCCGCACTGTTGGCCAAGGGTGGCAGCGGTAGCGAGGACAGCGGCACAGTATCGGAAACCCAGGCTGAAGAACACACCAAGGAGACCAGCTAATGAAGATGCATGTCCTGTCGGGCGGCCGACTGAGAATGAAGAAGGGTGTCTACCTGCCGGACGCCGAACGTCACGAAACCATCGAGCTTCCGGTGTCCTGCTTTCTGCTGCGTCATCCACAGGGCAACGTCCTGTTTGATACCGGTTGCCACCCCTCCACCGCCACCGACGCCGAAGGACGCTGGGGCGCGATGGCCAAGGCCATGGCGCCGATCTCGGGTGTCGATGACAACGTGGTGAGCCAGCTCGGCACGGTCGGTATGACGCCGGACGACATTGATCTGGTGGTGAACTCCCATTTCCATTCCGATCACTGTGGCTGTAATGAATTCTTCAAGAAGGCAACGGTGATCTGCCACGCCCGCGAATTAGAAGCGGCACGCCAGGAGGACGCGGCAAAGATGGGCTTTCTGGAAGTGGACTGGAAGCAGTCGATGCCCATCGAAGCCATTGAAGCAGAGAAAGACTTGTTTAACGATGGCCGTATCGTTCTGATCCCTGTTCCGGGTCATACACCTGGCATGACCGCAGCATTAATCGGGCTGGACAAGGATGGGGATTTTTTGCTGGCTTCTGATGCTGTCGCGTTGAAGGCCAACCTGGATGGCGGAATCAATCCTAGGAATACCTGGAATCCAGAACTTTCCTCGCGTTCGATGGATGAGATCCGTCGTATCCAGCGCGCAGGCGCGACCGTGATCTATGGACATGATGATGAACAGTGGAAAGCCCTGAAGAAGGGCAATGAATTCTACGAATGATCGGACCGATTGTGATGGCCGGCCGTGCAACGCGATGAGGTGACACCATGAAAGACGATGTCAACACCGGAAAGAAGGAAAAGCTGGTCGGATCCACCGTCAAGCGTACCGAGGATCCACGCCTGCTGTGCGGTTTCGGCAGCTATACCGACGACAAGCATCCGGCCGGCGCGCTGCACGTGGCGTTTCGCCGCAGCGACCAGTCGCATGCGCGCATCGTATCCATTGATGTGAGCGCGGCGCTGGAGATGCCGGGCGTGGTGGCGATCTTCACCGCCAACGACCTGGAGCATGAGGTCAAGCCGATCTACGCCACCTCGCGTATGCCCAACTACCATCCGACCGCGATCTATCCGCTGGCCCGAGGCAAGGTGCGTTTCGTCGGCGAGCCGGTGGTGGCGGTAGTAGCCGAGGATCGTTACCTGGCTGAGGACGCAGTGGAGCTGCTCGAGATCGAATACGAGTTGCTGCCGTTTGTGGTCGATCCAGTCGCGGCAGCGGAGCCCGACGCACCGCTGCTGCACGACGAGGCCGGCACAAACGTGCTGGTCGAGCGCGAGTTCCGCCGTGGCGACATCGAGCAGGTGATGGCCGAGGCGCCGGTGAAGGTAGAGGGCACCTTTCGCTTCCATCGTCGCACTGCGCTGGCCATGGAAACCCGTACCTACCTGGCCGAGTATGACCAGGGGCGGCGCTACATGACGCTGTATTCCTCCACCGGCAGCCCGGGCATCGTTCGCGACGCGCTGGTGTCGATTCTCGACATCCCGGGAAACCGCATGCGCGTGGTGGCGCCCGATGTGGGAGGGAGCTTCGGTGGCAAGGGCTCGCTCTATCCGGAAGAAATCCTGGTGTGCGCGCTGTCGCGCAAGCTGGGCCGACCGATCAAATGGACCGGCGATCGCATCGAGGACCTGTCGGCCACCAGCCATGCCTTCGACGAGCGCGTGCAGGCCGAGCTGGCGCTGGACGAGAGTGGTCAGATCCTCGGGCTGCGCGCCAAGGTGATCGGCGATGTGGGAGCCTATTCGATCTACCCGTGGACCGCTGGTCTCGAGCCGGTGCAGGTGATCAGCTTTATGCCGGGGCCGTATCGCGTGCCGGTCTATCACGGGCACGTGCGAGCCGTCGCGACATCCAAGTCGCCCACCGGCCCTTATCGCGGCGTGGGGCGCCCGACCTCGACCTTCGTGATGGAGCGGCTGATCGACAAGGCCGCCCACAAGATGGGCATTGACGCCAAGGAAATGCGCCTGCGCAACCTGGTCAGGCCGGAGGAGTTTCCCTACAAGACGGCGCCGGGCATCGTGTGGGATCGCTCTGGCTTCATCGAGTCGCTGGAAGAGGCCTGCAATGCGATCGACTACGATGCGTTACGCGAGAAGCAGGTCGAAGCCCGCAACCAAGGCCGCTGGATGGGCATTGGTATCTCCTGTTATGCCGAACTCTCGGGCATCGGCTCGCGCATTTCGGCCTCGCCCGGCATGCCGATCAATACCGGCACCGAGATCGCGACTATCAAGATCGACCCCAGCGGTGCCATCGCCGCCTACTTCGGCATCTCATCGCACGGACAAGGGCTGGAGACCACACTGGCGCAGGTGGTGGCCGACGAACTGGGCTGTCGTTTCGAGGACATCACCGTGTTCCATGGCGACACCGCCGTGGTCTCGCACAGCACCGGCACCTACGCCAGCCGCAGCGCGGTGCTGGCCGGCGGAGCTGGCACGCTGGCGGCCAAGGCGATGAAGGAAAAGCTGTTCCGGATTGCCGCTTTCATGCTTGGTAGCCACATTGAGCACCTGAGCATCGAGGACGGCGTGATCACCGCTGTCGATTCGGGCAAGACGGTCTCCATCCGCGGCATCGCCAATGCCGTGTATTCGCAGATGGGTAAGATTCCCAAGGAGGTGATCGAGGTACTGGAAGAGACACGCTCCTACGACCCGGTATGGGGCACCACCAGTTCGGCCACACATGTGGCGATCTTGGAGATCGACCCCGAGACCTACATGATCCACCTGAAAAATTACGTGGTCGCAGAAGACGGCGGCAAGGCCATCAATCCCCTGATCGTCTCAGGCCAGGCCCATGGCGCGGCGGCACAGGGCATCGGCGCGGCTCTGTATGAAGAGATTGTTTACGACGAGCGCGGGCAGATTCTGACCGCCAGCCTGGTGGACTACATCATTCCCACTGCGCCGGAGGTGCCGCCGATCCAGAGCGTACACGTCCATACGGTGATGCCGGCCACACTGGGCGGTTTCCGTGGTGTGGGTGAAGGCGGCACCATCGGCGCACCAGCCGCCATCGCCAATGCAGTGTCGGATGCGTTGCTGCCGTTGGGCATCGAGATCCACGAGTTGCCGGTCACACATGAACGGATATTCCAGTTGCTGAAGGAGAGGGAGAGGGCGCAGAGCAAAGAAAACCTGAACCAAGATGAAGAGGAGCGCGAGGGCGGAAACGAGAGTGGTGGCGACAGCCTCAAGACAACGGGCGAGCACTCCGCCGAGCCGGTCGCATAGAAATCAAGAATCAAGAACACCTGAATGAAAGAGGAGAAGCAGATGAATCTGGGATTACAAGGAAAAGTCGCCCTGGTAACGGGATCGGGACGCGATGTGGGACGTCAGATCGCTTTGGCGCTGGCCGCCGAGGGCGCTGCCGTGGCGGTTAACTACAACAGCTCGGCCGCCGAGGCAGAAGCGGTGGTCGGCGAGATTGAGAAACTGGGCGGCAAGGCAAAAGCCTATCGTGCCAACGTCGGCCGCTATGAAGAAGTCAAAGCAATGGTTGATGGCGTGGTAGGAGATTTTGGTCGTCTCGACATCCTGGTCAACAATGCCGGCGTGGTGATCACCGAGCGCTTTGTCAATACCACTCCTGAGCAGTGGGCCAAGCAGATCGATGTCGACCTGTACGGTACCATCCACACCAGCCACGCCGCTGCACCGCACATGATCAAGCAGAATGGCGGGCGCATTATTACCTTGGTGGGCGATTCCTCGCGCATCGGTGAAAATGGTCTGGCTATTGCCGCTGCCGCGCGTGCCGGCGGCATTGCGTTGATGAAGTCGCTGGCCAAGGAACTGGGTCGCGCCAACGTGACCGCCAATTCGATCTCGCTTGGCTTAATCGAGACAGCTCACTCGGATGCCGAGTTCCTCGCAGCCAACCGCGACAAGATCATCAAGAACTATCCGCTGCGTCGGATCGGCAAGCCCGAGGACGTGGCGCCGGTTGTGACATTCCTTGCCTCCGATGCAGCAGCCTGGGTCACCGGCCAGGTATTGAGCGTCAACGGCGGCTTCTGCATGGTGTAACAAGAAAAGTGATTGACCGCAGTAGCGCCGTCGGAAGGAAAAAGAACAACGGCGCTGCTGCGAATCTTTAGGAGGAGAACATGATTCACTGCGAATTGATTGCGCCGGTGGGGGACCTGCTACGCCGGCACACGGGAGCATTCCCCGACAAGGTGGCCTACGAAGACCGCCATCGTGCGGTATCCTACGCTGCGTTGAACGACGTGACGGCCAAGCTGGCGGGGCACCTGCAGGACCATGGCCTGCAACCTGGAGACGCCGTCGCCATCCTGCTGCCCAACTCGGTGGACTGGGTCGAGAGCTGCCTGGCCATTGTGCGCGCTGGAGGCGTGGCGGTGCCGATCAGTTTCGATGCCACCGAGCACGAAGTGGCCTATCGCATTGAGGATGCCGATTGCAAGGCGATCTTTGTGGCCGCCGCCAAGCTGGACATGACACGTCAGCTGCAACAGAAATACCCTGCGCTCAAGACCGTGGTGGTGGCGGGCGAGCCCGAGCAGGCGGCGTCCGCGCTAGCCCTGCACCAACTGCGCGCGGCCATGCCGCAATCCGACCCGCGTGACGACGCCGATATCGATCGCGCTTCTTTTATCATCTACACCTCCGGTACCACCGGACGCGCCAAGGGCGTATTGCTGAGCCAGCGCGGTATGCTGTGGGTGTCGGCGGCCTGCTGGGCGCCAATTGCCGGTCTCAGTGTCGACGACCGCGTGCTTTCACCGCTTCCGCTGTTTCACTCGTACGCGCTGAATCTCTCGGTGCTGGGTATCTTGTCTGTGGGTGCCAGCGAATATATTCTCGACAAGTTCTCCACCTCCGAGACGATTCGGTTGTTGAACAGCGGAGAGTTTACGGTGTTCCCTGCGGTGCCGACCATCTTCCACTACCTACTGGAAGCTGCGCGCGCTGACCCGGGATGCCGCTTCCCCGGTCTGCGTCTGTGCCTGTCTGCCGGTGCCATCATGCCGGCCCCGATCAACAGGGAATTCGAGGAGCGTTTCGGCGTCATGTTGCTGGACGGCTACGGCATCACCGAGACCTCCACCATGGTCACGCTGAACTGGCGCAGCGGCACTCGCGTAATGGGCTCCTGCGGGTTGCCGCTGCCTGGCCTGAACGCGCGCATCGTCGATCCCTTGACCGGCAACGACGTCGTCGCTGGGGAAGAGGGTGAACTGATTGTGCGCGGCCCCAACGTCATGCTGGGATACCACAACAAGCCGGAAGAAACCGCCAAGGCCCTGAAGGATGGCTGGTACCTCACCGGCGATCTGGCGCGCAGCGACAGGAGTGGCTACCTGACCATCACCGGTCGTTTGAAGGAACTGATTATCCGTGGGGGCCAGAACATCGCCCCCGCTGAAGTGGAAGAGGCAGTATGCGCCTTCGCCGCAGTGCTCGATTGTGCTGTAGTCGGGGCACCGCATGAACACCTGGGCGAAGTGCCGGTGGTGTTCGTGGTGCCGCGTCCCGAGGTGTCGCTGGTAGAGGCTGAGCTGCTGGCCCACTGCAAAGAGCGGCTGTCGACCTACAAGCTGCCGCACGCAGTGCATGTGGTGGCCGAGATCCCGCGTACCGGCTCGGGCAAGATCATCCGCTATCAGCTGCGCGACAGGCTCAAGAACTGAACGATCCCGAATCCCGAACAGAAAGAAAATGCCATGGCGACAAGTCAATTTCCCTATCAACTGCAGGACGCCGGCCTATTGCGCGCGCAGGCGCTAGTGGGCGGTGAGTGGCAGGACGCCGACAATGGTGCCACGTTGGCAGTCAACAACCCTTCCGACGGCGCCATCATCGCTCACGTACCGAAAATGGGTCGCGCCGAGACGCGACGTGCCATCCTCGCTGCCGAGGCCGCGCTGCCTGCCTGGCGCCAGCGCACTGCTAAGGAGCGTGCGACGATCCTGCGCAATTGGTTCTGCCTGCTGCTGGAGCACCAGGAAGACCTGGCTGCGATCATGACCCTGGAACAGGGCAAACCGCTGGCCGAGGCACGTGGTGAGATCGCTTATGCTGCCTCCTACATCGAATGGTTCGCAGAGGAAACCAAGCGCGTCTACGGAGACACTATCCCGGCGCCGTCGGGCGACCGCCGCATTGTGGTCATCAAGCAGCCGGTGGGCGTATGCGCGGCCATCACGCCGTGGAATTTTCCGGCGGCGATGATCACCCGCAAGGCCGCCCCGGCGCTGGCTGCAGGCTGCACCATGGTGATCAAGCCGGCCAGCCAGACGCCGCTGTCGGCGCTGGCGCTATGCGTACTGGCTGAGCGTGCCGGTGTACCGCCTGGTGTTTTGTCGTGCGTCACCGGCGCGGCCAGCGAGATCGGCGGCGAGCTGACCTCCAGTCCGATCGTGCGCAAGCTCAGCTTCACCGGCTCCACCGAGATCGGCAAGCAGTTGCTGGCACAGTGTGCCGACACCGTGAAGAAGACGTCGATGGAACTGGGCGGCAACGCGCCCTTCATCGTCTTCGACGACGCCGACCTCGACCTGGCTGTTAAAGGCGCGCTGATTGCCAAGTACCGCAATGCCGGCCAGACCTGCGTGTGCGCCAACCGTATCCTGGTGCAGGACGCGGTCTACGATCTTTTCGTCGAGAAATTCGCCACCGCCGTGAACCAGCTGGCGGTCGGCGACGGCATGCAGGGGGGCGTTACCATCGGCCCGCTGATTGACGAAAAGGCGGTGCAGAAGGCCGAGGAGCACGTTGCCGACGCGTTGGCCAAGGGCGCCCGCGTGGCCACCGGTGGTGCACGTCATGCGCTGGGTGGCAGCTTCTTCCAGCCCACCATCCTGGCCGATGCCTCGCCCGACATGGCGATCTTCCGCGAGGAGACCTTCAGTCCGGTGGCACCGATCTTCCGCTTCGCTACAGAGGAAGAGGCGGTGCGGCTGGCCAATGACACCGAGTTCGGGCTGGCATCCTATTTCTATGGGCGCGACATCGGCCGCATCTGGCGCGTGGCCGAAGCGCTGGAGTACGGTATGGTGGGCATCAACGAAGGTTTGATTTCGACCGAGGTGGCGCCGTTCGGAGGCATCAAGGAGAGTGGCACCGGCAGGGAGGGTTCCAAGTATGGCATGTCCGATTACCTGGAAACCAAGTATCTCTGCATGGGCGGGATCTGATGCGATGAACCCGTAACGCGCGAATCGGCAGATGGCAGCCGCTCCGCGCGTTACGGCGTGTTTGTCGCTCACACGGATCGTAATTCCCTGCTGTACATAACGATATGCTTTAAAATAGCCGATTAGTCTCAAAATGCAAGTGAGTTGCCCCCATGGGAGGCATGATCTTGCGGTACCCTGAACCGACTTCATCGCCGTTATGACAGAAGCACAATCGCCCGCCGCCGCTACCGACGAACCCGAGCGCGAACTTCATTTTCCCTCTTTTGAGAGCTTTGGCTCGGTCGCCAAGACCGTCGAAATCCTCTCCGATGCGTGGAGCTTCCTGGTGCTGCGTGAATGCTTCTTCGGCGCGCGCCGCTTCGAGCAATACCAGCGCCTGCTGCGTCTGCCGCGCAACACCCTGATCAAGCGTCTCAACAAGCTGATCGACCTGGGGCTGCTGCGACGTCAGAGCTATTCGCCTTCGTCCACCCGCTTCGAATACCGCTTTACCGACAAGGGGCGCGATCTCTACGCCACCATGATCGCCCTGCTGAAGTACGGCGACACCTGGCTGGCTGGCGACGAGTTGCCGCCGCTGCAACTGATCCACAAGCGCTGCGGCAAGGCTTGTACGCCGGCGGTGGTGTGTTCGGAGTGCAACGAGCCGATCGACCCGCATGAGATCCAGTATCGCAAGGGGCCGGGCAACCTGCTGCACGCCCATGCGTACTCCGACGAAGAGCGCAAGCGCTCGCGCCGGCCGTCCGATCCGCAGATCCTGGA
Organism: Herbaspirillum sp. VT-16-41; assembly: GCF_001994935.1. NCBI lineage: Bacteria > Pseudomonadati > Pseudomonadota > Betaproteobacteria > Burkholderiales > Oxalobacteraceae > Herbaspirillum > Herbaspirillum sp. VT-16-41. The sequence goes on along the minus strand of NZ_MUXB01000121.1, from coordinate 4,138 downwards.
ACGGGTGCGCCCGTGCTCGGTGGCGCGCACGCTGCAGATCATCGGTGACCGATGGAGCTTCCTCCTGATCCGGGAGATGTTCTTCGGGGTACGTCGCTTCGACGAGTTCCAGGCCAACATCGGCATCGCCAGTAATATCCTGACCGACCGCCTGCAACGTCTGACTGAATACGGAGTGGTCGAGAAACGCCTGTATCAGGTGCGCCCTGAGCGCTTCGAGTACCGTTTCACTTCTAAGGGGCGCGATCTCTATGGTTCGATGCTGGTGATGCGGCGCTGGGGCGATAAGTGGCTGTTCAACGGCAAAGCGCCGTTGATCCTACGTCATCGTCGTTGCCAGAACGACTTCTTTGCCAAGGTGGTGTGCAGTGAATGCGGTGGCGAGCTCAATCCGCACGAGATGGCCTATGAGCTGCGTTATGAGCTTGATTTGGAGCAGAACAATGAGGCTGCCTGAGCAGCCTCATTTTAGCGTCTCTCTTTTCCCCTCTCCCTCAATAGACCTCCCCGGCCGCATCGTGCACCGCCGACGCCGGCCGCAACGGCATCGTTTCGACGCCTTGTACCTGGGCCGCGTCGATCAGCGCCACATCAGCCAGCCGGAAGATGCTCACCGCCTGCGCCAGCTGGGCCGCCTGGTCCTTCAGCGCTTCGGAACCCGCCGACGCCTGCTCCACCAGAGCGGCGTTCTGCTGTGTGGCCTGGTCCATGTGCGCGATGGCCTTGTTCACCTGTTCGATGCCGGCACCCTGTTCGGCGCTGGCCAGCGCGATGTCGGCCACGATCAGCTTGACCTTGTGTACGCTGTCCTGCAGTTCCTGCATGGTGGCGCCGGCGCTGCCCACCAACTGGGCGCCGGACGCCGCCGTTGTCACCGAGGCGTCGATCAACTGCTTGATTTCCTTGGCCGCCGCCGCTGAGCGCTGCGCCAGTGCCCGCACTTCCGAAGCCACCACCGCGAAGCCGCGCCCCTGCTCGCCGGCGCGGGCGGCCTCTACCGCAGCGTTGAGCGCCAGGATATTGGTCTGGAAGGCAATCGCATCGATCACGGCGATGATATCGACGACCCTCTTCGAGGAGGCGTTGATTGAGCTCATCGTGCTCACGACATCAGCTACCACCGCGCCGGTGCGCTGCGAGATGTCGGCCGCTACACTGGCCAGCGCACTGGCCTGGCGTGCGTTCTCGGCGTTCTTCAGCACGGTGCCGGTGAGTTCTTCCATCGATGAGGCGGTCTCTTCCAGGGAGGCCGCCTGTTCCTCGGTGCGCTCCGACAGGCTGCGGTTGCCGGCTGCGATTTCAGAGGCGGCGGTGGCCACCGAGGTGGCCGAGCTGCGCACCTGCCCGACGATGGAGTTGAGGCTGCGGTTCATCTTGCCCAGTGCCGCCAGCAGTCGCCCGGTCTCGTCGTCCTTGTGGCTGACGATGTCGGCACTGACGTCGCCGGCGGCTACCGCGTCGGCAATGGCCAGTGCCTCCTTGAGCGGCGCCTTCACTGAGGTGGTGATGCGCCAGGCGATCAGGCAGCACAACACCAGTGTCACCAGTCCCAGCAACACCAGCACCTTTTGCGTAAGCAAGTAGCGCGCCTTCGCCTGCTCGGCCACTTGAGCGGACACCTTCGTCTCATGGGCCACGATGTCGTCGAGCGCGGCAATGGTCTTGCGCAGCGCCGGGCTGGCGGTCGACATCAGGTACCCGATGGCCTCCGCGTTGCGGTGCTGCAGGCGCATTTCGATCATCTTGTTGTTGAGCGGCACGGCGATCGCCAGTTCGGCATTGAGCCTGTCGAGCAGTCGCTTGCCGTCGGGGTCGTCGGTGAGACTGGTCAGCGTCGCTTTGGCCGCGCCGTAGCGGTTGCGCGCGGCCGCCAGCTTGTCGCGCTCGGCGGCCATGACGGTATCGTCGCTTAGCATGGCGATGTTGCTGGCAAAGGCGGCGACGTCACGGATGGCATTGGTAGCTACATTGGCGGCGTTGACCTTGGTGTTGTGGTACTCGACGATGCGCGTGGAACTGTCCTGAATTTGCGCCAGCGAGGTCAGCGCCCAGATCAGGATCGCCGCCAGCAGCACGATGAAGGCGCCGAAGGCCAGTGCCAGGCGCGTGCCGATATTGAAGGTGGGGAGTTTCATGTGCGTCCGTTCAATTGAGCTGATGCAGGATCACGAGCGGCGGCGCTTGTCGATGAAGTGGCCGATTTCGCCGACGATACCGCGCCGGAACGACAGCACGCAGACGATGAAGATGAGGCCAGTGACAATGGTGACCGACTCGCCCAGTGCGCGGAACCAGTCGATCCCGGTCAGAGAGGCCAGCGTCTCGCCCAGGTCACCGAGCTTGTTTTCCAGTGCGATGATGACGGCCGCACCGATGATGGGGCCGGTGCGCGTACCCAAGCCGCCGACCAGCGTCATCAGTACCACCAGTCCGGACATAGTCCAGTGCACGTCGGTGAGCGTCTCGAAGCCCAGTACCACCGACTTGGTGGCCCCGGCCAAGCCGGCCAGCGCCCCTGAGAGCACGAATGCTGCCAGCTTGTAGCGATTGACGTCGTAGCCTAGCGAGATGGCGCGCGGCTCATTTTCCTTGATCGCCTTGAGGATCTGGCCGAACGGCGAATGCACAGTACGCAGGATCAGGGCAAAGGCCGCCGCGCAGATGACCAGCACCACGTAGTACATGGTGAGGTCCTGTGTGAGATCGATCAGGCCCAGTAGCTTTCCGCGCGGAACGCCTTGCAGACCGTCCTCTCCACCGGTGAAGGGCGCCTGTAGGAAGACGAAAAACAGCATCTGTGCCAGCGCCAGTGTGATCATTGTGAAATAGATGCCTTGACGACGAATGGCCAAGCTGCCAATCACGAAAGCCACCGCCCCGGCCGAGACGGTGCCGATCAGCAGTCCCGCCTCGAACGGGACGCCCCACACCTTCAGTGCATGCCCGGTGACGTAGCCGGCAGTGCCGAAGAAGGCAGCGTGGCCGAACGACAGCAGACCGGTGTAGCCGCATAGCAAGTTGAAAGCGCAGGCGAACAGAGCGAAGCACAGCAACTTCATCAGGAACACCGGATACACTACGAACGGCGCGGCAAGCGACAATGCTGCGAGCACCCAGACAATTGAATTCTTATTCATTGCATTCCTCATTTCTCTTTGCCGAACAGGCCCGCCGGACGCAGCAGCAATACGATGGCCATAACGATGAAGACCACCGTGGCCGACAGTTCGGGGTAGAACACCCGCGCCAGGCCCTCGATGATGCCGATGGCCAGTCCGGTGATGATCGATCCCAGGATCGATCCCATGCCGCCGATTACTACCACTGCGAACACAACGATGATCAGGTTCGATCCCATCAGCGGTGAGACCTGGATCACCGGTGCGGCAAGCACCCCGGCTAACGCCGCTAACGCCACGCCAAAGCCGTAGGTGCAGGTGACGATCAGCGGCACGTTGATGCCGAATGCTTCCACCAGCTTGGGGTTCTCGGTTCCGGCGCGCAAGTAGGCGCCGAGCTTGGTCTTCTCGATCAGGTACCAGGTGACCAGGCACACCGAGATTGAGGCCACCACCACCCAGCCGCGATACTTGGGCAGCATCATGAAGCCGAGGTCGAAGGCGCCGGAAAGGCTCTCTGGCACGGCGTAGGGCTGGCCCGAGACGCCGTAGACGGAACGGAAGATACCTTCCAGCATCAGCGTGATGCCGAAGGTCAGCAGCAGGCCGTAGATGTGATCCAGCTTGTAAAGCCAGCGCAGCATGGTCTTTTCAATGACTATGCCAAACAGGCCGATGAGGATGGGCGCCAGGATGAGCATGATCCAGTAGTTGAGGCCGAGATAGGCCATGCCCATCCACGCCAGGAAGGCGCCCATCATGTACAGCGCGCCATGCGCGAAGTTGATCACGTTTAGCAAGCCGAAGATGATGGCCAGACCTAGCGACAGGATGGCGTAAAAGGAGCCGTTAACCAGGCCCAGCAGTAGTTGGCTCAGCATTGCCGGCAGCGGGATTCCGAAGATGTCTATCATGAGTTTGCCTTGTTTGTCTTGTCGGCGTTCAGACGCCCAGCAGTTCGTTCAAGGTCTGCATCTTCGCTTCCAGCTGCGAAGACTCGAAGGACTCGACGATCTGGC
>NZ_MUXB01000271.1:0-538 GCF_001994935.1 Herbaspirillum sp. VT-16-41 | reverse complement strand
CGGCGTGCCGCTGGTGCTGCTGGGTATCGCGGCCGGTGGCTCGATCCCACCGGAGGTGCTCACCGAGCACCATGCCGGGGGGATCTTCCTGCTGGGCGTGTGGCGCGACCCCGCCCAGGTGGACGGGATTGTGACCGCGGCCCGCGAGGGCTCGGACCCGCAGCTGCCGCCGCTGATCGCGGTGGACCAGGAGGGCGGACAGGTGAGGATGCTGCGCGGCGACGCCGCCCGCCGCACCCCCTCGGCGAAGGAGCTGGGTTCAGCCGGCCCGGAGGCAGTGCGCCAGGCCTACACGACCATCGGCGACGACCTGGCTGCCCGAGGGATCACCGTGGCGCTGTCCCCCGTGGCTGATGTGGTGGACCCGCGGCTGGGATCGGGCAACGACCCGGTGGGGGGTCTGGATCGCGGATTCGGCACCGAACCCGAGCAGGTGGGTGACTGCGTGGTCGGCGCCGTCGAGGCTCTGGATGCGACGGGTACCGCGGCCACCCTCAAGCACTTCCCGGGCCTGGGCCGGGTGGAGCAGAACACCGAC
>NZ_MUXB01000139.1:0-555 GCF_001994935.1 Herbaspirillum sp. VT-16-41 | reverse complement strand
TGGCCGTATGTATGATGAAGAACAAGTTGAAAAAATAAAAACAATACAAGACGTTGTTTTAAAACAGAGAGATAAAGGTATGAAACGGACGGATTTCAAAGAGGTAGAACGCGTACTTTTGGATAAGTTCGGCGGTATGGTAGAAGCGAGACCAAAAAATATTCCAGCAACCCCAGCTGTATTTGAAAATATGGTTTTAAAGATGGAAAAACAAGAAAAGCAAATTCAAGATTTGCAACAGCTAATATTAGATCTAACAAAAGCAACTAAAGGATTACCGCAACAAGAAAATATTATGACGAAAGAACAAGCAGAACAACTCCACTCACGTTTAACAGGAGAAAACAAAGAAATGAAAGAAGAAATGAAATTGCTAAAAGAAAAATTGGATATTGCTGTTGACTATATCCAGAAGCAAGAAAACGAAGAAAAAAAGGGATTTTGGAAACGGCTATTTGGTTAGAACAAGAAAAGTCTACACTAACATTTAGAGTTTATACTAACTATTTGATAAGATTTTAGGAAAATAACATAAATATCAATGTTATAATGGGT
>NZ_MUXB01000134.1:0-560 GCF_001994935.1 Herbaspirillum sp. VT-16-41 | reverse complement strand
TATCTCCTGCATAAATAACATGAGGATTAATAAAAATCGCATACGCTCTTGCATTATTTCTATCTATGCCACTTTCTGACTTCGCTATAATACCTTTTCTTTTTAATGAATTAATAGTTTTACTTGTATTAGACCGATCAGAACCCAACATTTCAGCAATATCTGTAATATTAGAAGGAACTGGCGTTTTAGCTTTAATATCAATAACAATACAATTTCTATCAAAATCTACTGACGGTACAATATCCAATAAAAAGGTCTTTTCCCTAGTAGTTAAGTATTTATTTTTTCTTAAAAACTCCCAATTATTTTGCATATATTGAGCAAACCTCACTTTAGATTGAGAACTTTTTTTAGTTCCTATGTAAAGTTCCTTCCCAGTACCTTTGCTTAAAGTAGCAAGAGCATTTTCTATTTCTTCTTGTGATATACCAGCATGGCTTAAAGTATATTTTAATCTCTCAATCTCTGAATTTCTTTCTCTAGCTTTCTTTTCTGCTTGGTCGAAATCTACAATTTTTGCCATAAATTAATTCTCTCCCTTTTGATGGCAGGAATTA
>NZ_MUXB01000045.1:0-1500 GCF_001994935.1 Herbaspirillum sp. VT-16-41 | reverse complement strand
TTCTATGCTGGTTTGTTCACGTTCCAGTTTTTCTTTTTCTATTTGGAAATTCTCCTTCGTCAGGGCTATATCATCCGGTGAGTATTCGAATAAGCCTGTACCCGGCTGAACTTCATCCCCTTTTTCTACAAGGAAGCCCTTGAATGTGCCGGTTGTATTCTCATAGTATAGGTGATGCTCTTCCTTTGGAGCCAGGACACCCTTTGCCGGCATGGTCTCAAGGAGGTCCTGTTTTTTCACAGCCGTCCATTCATCAATATAGCAGGTTCTGCTGATCTTATCGCTTTTTAAGAAAATCAGGACAATAGTGCAAGCCAGGAGCAGCGTCACACCGATAAGCAGCAATCTCAATTTCCACGTCATAGAAGAATCCCGCACTTAAATTAGCTTTTCCAATTGAATGGATGAGAGTAAAGCCGAGACAATCACAAAAAACAGATGCGTTCCGATCAGCATGAATATCAGGAAGCGAGGGCGCCTGGAAGGCTATGGTCCATAGGACTGCAAAGATTCAGACACAACCAAAATAACTTAACACGCATGCATGTACAGTAATTACAATATCTGTTCATGCTCTTTCTTGACTTACCACCACTTCAAAACAACCCTGTAGAGGAGAGAGAGCAAGAATAAGGCTCCAGGGCACCTCACCATATATCACATATCACAAATGAGAAATTATTTGTAGGCACCAACTGTTATATACCCTACGTAGGAGTTCAACACATACCTGATGGGCTAATTATAGATATTTAAGTTTAAGAATGGCTTTAAGAACACTTTAGCATTTGAATCACTCTGAAGCATGTTCATCCATCATGAATTTAATTTTAAGTGCCCAAAGCAAGTTTTCTCATATATTTTTGATCAAATGAGCAAAAATCATCCCTTTCACCTTTCCCCACCCCCAACAAGACTTCTCCTTCACTCATTTGTTACAGGAACCATATTCCGCCAACCAGGGCGAACGGCAGGCTCATCAGGATCAGCAGGGCTTCGTCAACCCGGCGGAATGCCAGATACAACAGGATGAAAATGATCATCACCGTCATCGGCACCATCAGCTTCAGTTTCTTGTTGGCATGCTCAAGCAGTTCAAACTGTCCGGAGAATGCCACACTGGTTCCCGGTCTCAGTTTCACTTTCTCGCTGATGGCCGTCTTAATGTCGTTAACCACCGACACCATGTCCCTGCCGCGGGCATCAACATAAATCCAGCTGGCTGGCCGGGCATTTTCGGTTTTCAGCATGGTTGGTCCAGAAACGACGTTAATATCCGCGACATCGCCCAGCGTGATCTGTTGCTTCATCGGGGTCAGGATCGGCATCTGTTTCAGCGCCTGCGGACTGTTCCGGTAATCCTGCGGGTAGCGAATGTTAATAGGGTACCGGGCCACCCCTTCAACCGTCTCACCCACCATAGCACCTCCGATTGCTGAAGAGACGAACAGCTGGACATCACCTACCGTCATCCCGTAGCGGGAGGCTTTCTCCCGGTTG
>NZ_MUXB01000185.1:0-564 GCF_001994935.1 Herbaspirillum sp. VT-16-41 | reverse complement strand
CTTTATTCTGTTCCACTTCTTCGGCGGTCGAAGCTTTGGTTAAGCGAATTTCACTTAAGGGTTGTTGGATATCACCAGTAAATTTTGCTGTTTCGTCTTGCAAGTTCTTTGATATTTTCGCCATTCTTGCACCAAGTGGCATCATAATTGCAAATGTAACCGGTACAGCAATGAGCATTAACAACGTCATTTTCCAGTCCATAATTAGTAAAATGACAATTGCCTCGATAATAGTAATAAAACCAGTAATGAATTGCGGGAAATGCTGTGTAATAAGGTCTTTGACAATACCAGTATCATTTACGACACGGCTTACCGATTCCCCACTTGCATGTTTGTCAAAATAACTTACTGGTAAACGAAGTAGTTTAAACCACATCGTCTCTCGTAATCTTGCAACAATCTTTTGCCCAACAGCTGCTAATAAATAAGTTGATACCCCATCTACAACCGCTTGTAAAACAAATACGACAAAAATCGTAACAACAAGTGCAGTACTTATGGCATCTACCGAAAACCCATCCACTAATTCCTTTGTAAGCAAGGGAATGGAAAGACCAATGA